>JACDEG010000596.1:0-893 GCA_013816505.1 Pyrinomonadaceae bacterium
GACGTTGCCGATGTTGATGTGCGGAAGCAGGTCTTCGTGAAGCGCCATCCGCGCGATGCTGACGAGGTAATCGATGTAGCTATTGAAGCCAAACCGTCGTAGCGCGCCGCGCACCGCCGCCGATTCTTCGACGCCCTCGCCGCTCATCAACAATAACTCGGTCGCGCCCGCCGCGCGCGCGCGTTTGATCTCGGAACAAGCGGCGTCCGGTGCGACGAGTTGCGCCGCGTCGCCCGCGCGCTCGACGAACACGCAATAGCCGCACGTGTTGCGACACCAGTGCGTCGGAATCAGCGTCCAGCTTGGCGAGTATGTGACGACATGCGCAACGGATGTACGGATCATGATTTGGCGGAACTTATCACGCTCGGTCAGTAGGAACAAGATTCAGGGATTTGTGCGGCGATGCCAACCTGCACTATTTCGCATCGGACGGCCCTCGGTCGGTCGTTGCACTAAAGAGTTGCTTGACCGGTGTTGTCAGCCACGTCTATATTCAATTCGGTGATGATGCGAAAACCTACGAACACAATTTCGTCCGCGCTTGCCCGCAACACTCCCGCTGCGCCGCTTGAAAACCCGATCACTTCCGCTTTTCGAGGTCAATTAATGAAAAGAAGTTTTGGCTGCTTGTTACTGCTCTCCCTGGCGTTGTCAATCTCGGTTTCCGCCCAACAAAAGACCGTCAGCGCGGTCGTCCCGGACATGCCGATGATGCCGCTCGAAGAAATCCGCGCGGGACAGAAGGGGACGGCGCGAACGGTTTTTAGCGGGGCCGAACCGCAGGACTTTGGCGTCGAGATTCTCGGCGTCGTGCCCGGCTATCCGGCGCCACGCCAGTCGATGATTATCGTTCGCCTGTCAGGCGAAAACGTGCAGCGCACAAATGCCTT
>JACDEG010000596.1:903-3709 GCA_013816505.1 Pyrinomonadaceae bacterium
ATCGACGGGAAACTGATCGGCGCGATTGCGTTCAGCTTCCCGTTTTCGAAAGAGCCGATTGCCGGGATCACGCCGATCAAACAGATGATCGACATCTTCGAGCGCGGCGACGGGATGAACGGTGGCGTCGCAACCGCTTCAACCTTCAGACGCGCGCCGCGCGCCGTCACGTTCGCGCAACTGGCCGCGACCGAGTGGAAACCCGAAATGCCGAAGGGGAAGGTCGCGGCAGCGCCGTTTGTCGCCCCCGTCGCCACCGGGTCGCCGCTCGCCGCGCTGCTCGGCCAACAGTTTGCCCCCATCGCGACGCCGGTTGTCTTCACCGGCATCTCGCCGGACGCGCTTGCACTGTTCACGCCACATCTTCAAGGCAGCGGCTTGCTGCCGGTTTCGGGAATCGGGGGCGCGTCACCGATCACGCCGCTCGGCACGGTGACTGAAAAGACGCTCGCGCCGGGCACATCAGTCAGCGTGCAACTGGTGCGCGGCGACTTTTCGATAGCGGCGTCGGGCACTGTCACACATCGCGACGGCGACAAGATTTACGCTTTCGGCCACCCGTTCCTCAGCCTCGGCGCGTCGGAGATGCCGATGACCGAATCAACAGTCGTGACGGTTATTCCGAGCACGCTCAACTCGTTTAAGCTCGCCGTCCCCGGCCAGATGGTGGGGGCAGTTTCGCAGGATCGCGCGACCGGCATCTTCGGCCAGTTGAAGCGCGCGCCGCGCATGATCCCGGTCACGATCAATCTGCACACCAGCCGTGACCGCACCGAAAAGTTCACCTATGAAGTGGCGAACGATAAATTCCTGACGCCGCTCTTGTTGAACCTGACGATCTACAGCACGATCACTTCGAGCGAACGCACCCTCGGCGAAGCGACGATCAGCGTCCGCGGACAGATTGACGTGAAGGGTCAGGAGACGATCCGCCTCGAACGGCGCTTCTCTTCATCGAACGCGGGCCTGCAAGCCGCCGGCTCGGTCGCCACGCCAATCGCCGCGCTGCTGTCGAGCGGCTTCGACAACGTCGAGTTGGGCGCGATTACGCTCGACATCACTTCGACTGACGAGCGCCTCGAAGGCACGCTCGACCGCATCGCCCTCGACCGTAACGAAGTCCACCGCGGCGAGACCGTCGAGGTTCACGCCTTCATCCGCACAGACTCCGGCGGGCAGGTCGTGCAGCGCATCCCGGTTCAAATTCCGGCAGATGTGCCGCCCGGCCAGTTGGTGCTGTTCGTCGGTGACGGCGGCGCGCTCCAACAGGCCGCCGCCGCGCAGGGGCTGGTCCCGAAAGACCTCGGCCAACTCGTCGGCGCGATCAACAAGATCAAGAAGAACGACCGACTCTACGTCAAGCTCTTCCGCATCACGTCGGGCGCGGTCATCGGCACCGACGAGATGCCGAACCTGCCGCCGTCGTTCGTCGCGACGCTGAACAGCGAGCGCAGTTCCGGCGGCCACACGCCGACCGTTCTTTCGGCAATCGACGAGAAGGAATTGCCGCCTGCCGAGTTCGTCATCACGGGTCAACAACTCATCGGCATCAACGTCGTTCCCTAACACCGGGAGCGATTCCCTGATCGACAGTAACGAGGTGAGAAGCATGTGTTAGTCTCACCTCGTTAGTGTTTCTGCCGCCGTCCGTGAAAGAAGGCAAAAGTAAAAAGGTAAAAGGCAAAAGTGAAAGCTGGGCACGATGCTGCTGTTGTTCAGCCCTCGTGCCGACAGACTTTCGCGTCAGTCGCGTCTGACGACGAACAGAAAGCGTTGCGCGGAGTCAGGGAGATGCATGGGTGTGTAGTCGAGCGCGGCGCGTTCGAGCTGTTCGCGGAGCGCGTACCCACCGAAGAGTAGCAGCGTGCTGTCGGGCGGCGACCACGCCACGATTTCGTCGAACATCTTGCCGAAGCGGTCGAGGGCGCGACACGTCACCACACCGGCACCAGCGGGCGGTTTGGCGCGCTCAAAGCGTTCGGCGACGACGGACGCGCTGTGGTAACGATTAACGCGCCGCAGGGCTTCGCGCAAAAAGACGGTTTTCTTCGGTGATGATTCGAAGAGGGTCGCCGTGATGTCAGGCCGCGCGACGAGACACGGAATGATCGGTAGCCCGCCGCCGGAGCCGATGTCGATCACGTGGGAGTCGGGCGGGATGTGCGGCAAGGCAGCGAGCGACTCGATCACGTGGCGCACCGCAAACTCCGACGCGGTGCAGGGCGCGACCAGGTGAAGGCGCGGATTCCAGACCGTCATCACCGCATAGTAATCGCTGAGCAGCGTCGCGGTCGCCGCGTTAATCTCGACCTTAAACCGTGGCGCGTCGGCAATCAGCGCGCTCATAAACTCTGTGGCCTGATCGGGTGTTTGATCTGTCATCTCAATCATCGTCCGTCACGAGAATAACGAAAGAGAAATTTCCTGCACAGGGCGTGCGGGGCCGGATTGTCAGTCAGATGGTAAATCAATTGAGCGAAACTTTAGAGCACGAGCACCGGCAACTGGGACAGGCCGTGATTGAAATCATCAGCGAGTACGTGCGTGGTCTCGACGATGTGCGGGTGTGCTCGACGGCACAGCCAACTGATCTGCACGCGCTGTTTGACGAGCCGCTGCCGCTCGATGGAGTGCACGCCGAGAGTATCATCGAGACTTTCCGGCGCGATGTGATACCGCACACGATGAACATCCCCAGCCCGCGCTATTACGGGCTGTTCAATCCGACGCCGCTGCCCATCGCGGTGTGGGCCGACGCGCTCGCCTCGGCGATTAATCAGAACGGTGCGGCGTGGCGCAACAGTCC
>JACDEG010000141.1 GCA_013816505.1 Pyrinomonadaceae bacterium
GGAAGGCCGTGGTGAATTGCCACCCGGCTTGATGACCGAAGGCGCGCGGGTCGATCCGAATTGGCTGCTCGGTTTCCTGCGTGACCCGTCGCTGAGCGCAACCGGGAACGGGAATCAACTGACCGCGACCGCGCACACTACCATGATGACGAACTCCGTCGGCTTCACACGGCAGCAGGGCGGCGCGAACGGCGAAAACGCGGCGGACGGTCGGGCGGGCAGTCAGACGGGTAAGCCGTCCGGCAGTCAAAATCAGACCCGCAATCAAAGTCAGGTGGGCAAGCAGTCGTCCGCCGCACAAGTTGATGGCGCGTTGCTGCCACAGCCGGGCGCGAACCGCAACGGCGTGCGCACATACTTGAAAGCGCGGATGCCGACCTTTAACTTTTCGCCGAACGAGTTGCGCACGTTGATTCGTTTCTTCCTCGCGGTTTCGGCGCAGCAGGAACCGTACATCAAAGAGAATCTCGACCTGCTCACCGATCAGGAGCAGCAGTTGGCGCGTTCGCTATTCACGTCGCAGGCGGCACCATGCCTGAAGTGTCACCTGACCGGCAACCCTTCACATGACAAGACGGCTTCAGCGCCGAACTTCCTGCAGGCCGGCGAGCGTCTCAAGCCGGGCTGGACGTTCCATTGGCTGCTCGACCCGCAGCGCATCATGCCGGGCACCTCGATGCCTTCCGAGTTATTCGAGAAGGTCGGCGAGCGTTGGGTGTTGAAGGGGATGCCGCAGCAACTCTATGACGGTTACCAGGGCGACCACGCGAAGCTGCTGGTGCGTTACATGCTGCAATTGACGCCGGACGAACAGCGTCGCATCTCGTCCGGGACGCCTTCGGCTCCTGCCAACGGAGTACAGGCGGCGGGGCAGGTCGCGTCCGCACACCGTGGGCTGAAGACGCCGGCGGCACAAGCCTTGTCGAAGCGCAGCAGCAATTACCGCGGCGCGCGTTCGCAACGCGCCGCGGTGCGCCCCGCGCGGCGGCGTGAGTTGTCGTCATCACCACCACCGCCGAAGCGGACGGCACACGTTCGCCCGCGTGCGCGTGTGTAGTCAGTCGCGGTACGGCGGCGGCCCATTGGCAACGCTGTGCAACCGTCTCTCTAGACAGCAAACTCTATTCGTAAATTTCTTTAGCGAAGGGATTAATCAAATGATGATGAAACGCGCGCAGATGCTTTTGCTGCTGCTCGCCGTGCTCGGTCTGCTGACGCTGTCAATGGCATCCTGCGGGGGCGGTGAAGAAGATGATGACCTGGCGGAAGATGATGCCTCGCCGGCCGAGTCTGCCGGTGCGAAGTACACGCCGAGCGGCAACGAGGGGACGGTCACCGGTACAATCGCGTTCACGGGGGCGGTGCCGGAGCCGATCTCGATCAGTATGGACGCCGACGCGACATGCGGAGCCGCGAACCCGAACGCGGTGGTCGAGGATGTGGTCGTCAAAGACGGCAAACTCGGAAACGTCTTCATCTACGTCAAAGACGGCAAGACCGCGGATGACGGAAAGAACATTGCCAACCTGACGTTTGATGTACCGACCGAAACGAAGACGCTCGATCAAAAGGGGTGTCACTATACGCCGCACGTCATTGGCGTGATGGTCGGGCAGAAGTTGAGCGTCACGAACAGCGATAAAACTTCGCACAATGTCAATGTGCAGGCCAAGAGCAACCCGCAGTTTAATCAATCGCAGACGACCGGCGCGCCCCCCATCGAAAAAACATTTGTGCGCGCCGAAACCTTGATCCCGGTCAAGTGTCAGGTGCATCCGTGGATGAAGTCATACATCGGCGTCGTCAAGCACCCGTTCCACGCGGTGAGCGGTGAAGACGGCACATACGAAATCAAGGGTCTGCCGGCGGGAACCTACACGCTCGTCGCGTGGCACGAAAAGCTCGGCGAGAAAACACAGTCCGTCACCGTCGGCGCGAAGGAGAGCAAAGCACAGGACTTCTCTTTCGGCGGCGGCGCGACCACGTCACTACAGCCGGGCGGCTCGTTCGAAATGCTGCCGGCGCTCGACCTGCCGATGCTCGGAGGTCATTAGCAACGTGCGCTGTCGTGATAAGCATTTCTACTCTCAGTCGCGATTGCCAGTTGTCACACGGCGTTCTACAATCTGATTGATCTTCAACAGCACCGAGCAAGCGCCCCACATTCATTACCGGAGAGCATCTCTTAAACGTGCCGGTTCAAAGTCCGGGTTCGTCTTCAGGTGCAAACAATTCATGGTCAGTCAGAGTGTGTCATACATGGAAAGCATTGCCTTCGAAATCGAACCGGTAGTGACGGCGGCTGCTTCGCCGGAACCGCTGACGCGGCTTGAAAAGCTTGGGGCCTACATCGAGCTAACGAAGCCGCGCATCACTTTTTTAATCGCCCTCACTTCAGCCGCCGGGTTCTGTCTCGGCACCGAAGGGCGGCTTGATTATGCGTTGCTGGCGCACACGCTCTTCGGCGTCGCGCTGCTGTCATCTGGCATCGCGGCGCTCAATCAGTATATCGAGCGCGACCTTGATTTACTGATGCGGCGCACCGCGCGGCGCCCTCTGCCGACAGGTAAACTCAGGCCAGCGGATGCGCTCGTCTTCGGCGTCGCAGTGACTGTGCTCGCGGAAGTTTACCTCGCGCTGTTCGTCAACCCGCTGACGGCGCTACTCGGTATGACGATCATCATCGGCTATCTCTTCTGCTACACGCCGCTGAAGACGCGCACCTCTCTGTCGACGGTCGTCGGGGCGTTCCCCGGCGCGATGCCGCCGCTGGTCGGGTGGGCGGCGGCGAACAACAGCCTCAGCCTCGAAGCGTGGGCGCTATTCGCCATCCTGTTCCTGTGGCAGTTTCCGCACTTCCTCGCGATTGCGTGGATGTACCGCGAGGACTACGCCCGCGCCGGAATCGTGATGTTGCCGGTCGTCGAACCTGCCGGGCGGATGACCGGGCAGCAGATCGTCATCTGGGCGTTGCTGCTGCTGCCGGTCAGCCTCATGCCGGCGGCGCTCGGCACGTCGGGCGCTGTCTACTTCTTCGGCGCGATTGCGCTCGGCTTGATGTACATCGTCAGCAGCGTCATCGCCGCCGTCTCGCTGTCGCGGCAGAACGCACGGCGGTTGCTGCTCGCGTCGGTGCTGTACCTGCCGGTGTTGTTCGGTCTGATGGTCATGAATCAGTGAGTGAATTTTCGATTTTCGATTTGAAATGCAGTGAACGATCTACTGCGTCATCTTTTTCAGATCAGTAATCGCAAATCGGCAATCGCAAAGCCCAAACTAAGGAGACTGAAACATGGGACGTGCTTTAGCGGTGTTCATCTGGGTGATGACGCTCGCAACCGTGTGGATGTTCGTGGACGGGCGCTGGTGGTTTCCGGAGTCGATCACGGCGCACGGCCCGGCCTACGACCGGCAGTTTCTAATCTCGATCATCGTCGTCGGCCTCACCTTCGCGGCGGCGCAGATCGGCCTCGGCGTGATGCTGTGGCGGTACGGCTCCAGCCGGCGCGGGGGCAATGAACGCGCCGTCTACTCGCACGGCAGCAACCGTCTCGAAGTCGTCTGGACCATCGTCACGGCGGTCATCTTCGTGTCGCTCGGCTTGATGGGGCAGCGCGTGTGGGCGCAACTCCACTTCAACAACGCGCCCGCCGGCTCCGCCCAGATTCGCGTCACCGCGCAGCAGTTCCAGTGGAACTTTCATTATCCTGGTGCCGACAATAAATTCGGGCGCACCGACCCGGCGAAGATCGCCGATGCCTCCGCCAACTTCATCGGGCTGGACGAAGACAGCCCCGGTGCGAAGGATGACGTGGTGGTGCCGACGCTCGCCGTGCAGGTCGACCGTCCCGTCGAACTCGTTCTCAGCGCGCGCGACGTAACGCACAGCATCTGGGTACCTGAATTGCGGTTCAAACAGGACCTGGTGCCGGGCTTGAACATCAGCGTTCACTTCACGCCGGTCAAGACCGGCAAGTTCGAACTTGCCTGCGCCGAACTCTGCGGCCAACTGCATTACAAAATGAAAAGCTATCTGCTGGTGCTGCCTGAGAATGAGTATCGCGAGATGGCCGCGCTTCCGCCCGCCCAGTTTAAGACGCGGATGACAGAGTTGCTGAAGAAGTACCCGCTGGGCAGCGTTCCACACTGAGGACGGATAACAAAATACTATCACCGCCGAGAACGCGAGAGGACGCCTCGGCATCCACACAGCGGTTCACCTGATTGCTGCTGCTGTCTGTCACATCTTCCGTGACCTCTCACGCGTCCGCGGGCGGTTAAATTCTGGTAGCTATTTTGGTTTCAATCCTAATCATTCCGGCGCGACCCCCAGAGCCGCCACCGACGAGGAGAAGAGAGAGATGGCCGAGGCAGAGACGATTCACGATGTAATCCAGCCCGCCGCCGCCCACGCGCACGCTCCATCCGTGGCGGCGCACCATCACGGCCCGCCGACAGGCTTTATCCGTAAATACATTTTCAGCGTCGACCACAAAGTGATCGGCATCCAGTACCTACTGCTGGCAATGGCGGCGGTGCTGGTCGGGATGCTTCTGTCGGTGCTGATGCGGATGAATCTGACATGGCCGGGGACGGCGTGGCCGCTCCTCGAAATACTCTTTCCGATTGGCGCGAAGGGCGGCGTGATGACGCCGGAATTCTACCTCTCGCTGGTGACGATGCACGGCACGATGATGGTCTTCTTTGTGCTGACGACCGCGCCGCAGGGTGGCTTCGGGAACTACTTTCTGCCGATTCAGATCGGCGCGGAAGACATGGCGTTTCCGACGCTCAACATGCTGTCGTTCTGGGTCACGTTCGTTGGCTTTGTGGCGCTGATCGCGGCGGCGTTCGTCGAAGGAGGCGGGCCGACCGGCGGCTGGACCGGCTATCCGACGCTCAGCGCCATTGGCGGCAAGCTGAACGTGCCGGGGATGGGAAGCGCCCAGAATTTATGGTGGAACGGGCAGAACCTGTGGATCATCAGTATCGCCATCTTCTGCGTCGCATCGCTGCTTGGCGCGCTCAATTTCATTACGACGCTGCTGAACATGCGGACGCGCGGAATGTCTCTGATGCGAATGCCGCTCACCTGTTGGTCGTGGTTCACGACCGCGATTCTCGCGCTGCTCGCGTTCCCGGTGCTGTTGGCGGCGGGGGTGTTGCTCTTTCTCGACCGCACCGCCGATACCAGCTTCTTCGTTCCCGGCGGGCTGTCGGACGGGACGCGCGTGTTGACGGAACATAATGGTGGCTCGCCGATTCTGTGGCAGCACCTGTTCTGGTTCTTCGGCCACCCGGAGGTGTACATCGCGATTCTGCCGGGGATGGGCGTGACCTCGCACGTTCTGTCGACGTTCGCGCGCAAGCCGGTGTTCGGCTATCGCGCGATGGTCTTCGCGATGTTCGCCATCGGGTTGCTCGGCTTCTTCGTGTGGGGCCATCACATGTTTCTGAGCGGCATGAGTCCATATACCGGCATGGCCTTCTCAGTCCTGACGCTGACGATTGGCGTCCCGTCGGCGATCAAAACTTTCAACTGGATCGGGACGCTGTGGGGCGGGCGCATCAGGTTCACGACCCCGATGCTGTTCGCCATCGGCTTCGTCTCGCTGTTCGTCGCGGGCGGTGTGACCGGCATCGTGCTCGGCCAGACTTCCCTTGATCTGTCGATGCACGATACTTACTTTGTGCTCGGACACTTTCACCTCGTGATGGGCGTCGCGGCGATTTTCGGGATGTTCGCCGGAACCTACTTCTGGTTCCCGAAGATGTTCGGAAGGATGATGAGCGAGCGACTCGGCAAGATTCACTTCTGGCCGACGTTCATCGGCGTCTACGCGATCTTCATCCCATTCCACATCATGGGCATCGTCGGGATGCCGCGCCGCTATGCGTCGTTCGAGGAGTACGAATTCCTGCGTGTGCTCGACCCGGTCGTGTTGTTCGTCACCATCGCGGTCATCATCACCGTCGCCGCGCAGTTCCTCTTCTGGTATAACTTTTTTTGGAGCATCTGGAAGGGAGAGCCGGCGGGCGACAATCCGTGGGAGGCGACGACACTGGAGTGGTCGACCAGTTCGCCGCCGCCACACGACAATTTCGGCGGGCGGGTGTTGACCGTCTACCGCGGACCTTACGAGTTTGCCGTGCCGGGCGCGCCCGACGATTACGTGATGCAGACGACGCCCGACGCGGCTGAAGAGAATCAAAGCCCACTTGTTCAAGGGGGGAGCGAAATTTCAGGTAATGGACACAATGGTCACAAACACTAGACAGGCGATGGCGGCTGGACCCGGGGCGGTGACGGTCACGCGCCCGGTGACGCCGACGCGGACAGCGCGCTTTGGCGGCAACGGCCCGAGTGGTTCGAACGGCGGCGGATCGGGCGGCGACCGGCGCGGTGGTGGCGGTCAAGACTGGACCCCGGATCGCTATCGCATCGGGATGTGGGTCGCCATCGGTTCAATCCTGATGCTCTTTACGGCGCTGACGAGCGCTTACATCGTGCGCGCGGGTCTGCCAGGCTCGAACGATTGGCAGCCGATCACGATGCCGCCGCTCGTCTGGGTCAGCACGGCGCTGATTATCGCCAGTAGCTTTACCATCGTCGCGTCGCGAAAGGCGCTCGCGCGTGATGAGATGACCGGCTACGAGCGCTGGCTATGGGTGACGCTGCTGCTCGGCGTCGGGTTCATCGGAATGCAATTGCTGGCGTGGCGGCAACTCGTGGGGCAGGGCGTCTACCTCGCCTCCAACCCGCACAGTTCTTTCTTCTACGTGATGACGGGGCTGCACGGACTCCACATTCTCGGCGGCGTTTTGGCGCTTGCTTTTATGGTGCTGCGCGTCAGAAGGCAACGGGGCACGTCGGCAGGGCAGGGTATCGACCCGAAGCGACGCGTGGCGACCGACGTGCTCGGCATCTATTGGCACTTTATGGACGGCCTGTGGGTCTACCTGTTGTTGCTCCTCATACTCTGGAGGTGACGGCCTTGAGCACAGAAGCTCACGCGGTTGATCAATCGACGCTCGCGGCGGACTGGGGCGGTGGTACGTTCCCATATCACGTCGGGCATAAGAAGCTGGGGATGTGGCTGTTCATCGTCTCCGACGCGATGACGTTCTCGGCGCTGCTGATCGGATACAGCTACGTGCGCGCGTCGAGCGACGAGTGGCCGGCGCCGTTTCACTTTTACCCGAGCGTCGTCTTCTCGACGGTGATGACGCTGTGCCTGCTCGCGTCAAGCTTCACGATGGTGATGGCGGTCGGCGCGTCGGCGCGTCGCGACAAGCGTGCGGCCCGCCGCTGGATTATGTTGACGATGCTCGGTGGGTTAACGTTTCTTGTCCTGCACCTCTACGAGTGGTATCACCTGATTCATGATTACGGTTTGAAGCCGTTCTCGCTACCGGCAGAGTGGGCGCGCGAATGGCCGAACGCGCCGCCACTGTTCGGCGCGTGCTTCTTCACGATCACCGGGCTGCACATGTTCCATGTTCTGACCGGCGTCATCTACCTCGGCTGGATCGCGTTCAAGATCAGGCGCGTGCGGCATGAAGATGTCGAAGTCAGCGGCCTCTATTGGCACTTCGTCGACCTCGTATGGATGTTCGTCTTTCCGCTTATTTATTTGATGTCGGTTTATGCCGAGTGATATGTGAAGGGCAGAGTGGTGAAAGCGAAAAAGAGTTTGCGGGTGAAACACGTTCATGGAAAAAGAACCATCTTCAACCAATGTTTCCCGACTGGTCAGCACTTCGATGAGGCCGTTTGACCAGCCCGTAGTCGAGGCCGGACGTGTCGGCGGCGAATTGCCGTCGTCAGGGTCGGGGGGCCGCCTTCGCGCCTTCGCGCCACTCAGGCGACTGACCGCCGACACCGACCTGTTACTGAACGGTCTGTGTGTGCTGTTCGCAGTCGGCTTCATCGCGCTCGCGGTGCGGAGCGCGGCGATGTCCGGGGCGTTTATCAGCACCGATAGTCTGTTCATGACGGCGGTCTGTCTGATGCTGGCCGGCGTGTTCATGGTCAGCCCGGCCCTGATGCTGTGGGAGAGGGGATTGCTGAAGATGCCTTCGTTCGCCATCCCCGAAGGCGAAGCGTTGATCGACGAAGGGCCGATTCACTTCGAGGGCAGCATGCGCCTTTTCTTAAACGTGCTCGGCGGCCTGCTGGTGCTCACTGTGATCGAAGTGGCGCTGGCCTACTTTCAAGTGCCGCTTTATATCATGCTGACCATCCTGATCGGGTTGTCGCTGATCAAGGCGGCGCTGATTGTGGCGTACTTCATGCACCTGCGGTTCGAGCGAATGAGCCTTGTGCTGACGCTGATCCCGATCCTCGTTGTGTGCATCTGCCTGCTGTTTATTTTCTTCCCCGACAGCACGCGCTCGCTCAACCTGCGCACGACGCGCGCGGGTGCCGTCGCTACCCCTGAGGCTCGATGAATTGAGGGCTTGATGCTACAACGCGCTCCACTCCATAAGTTTCTGCTGAAGATGGCGGCGGCGCCGGCGGCGATAGTGATGCTGATACTGTTGCTGGATGCTCCGGCGGCGCTCGCCCAGTGCGCGTTGTGCAAGACGGCGCTCGACGGCGCTGGGGCGGCGACGGCGCGGACGATGAACCTCGCCATCCTGGTGCTGCTCGTCCCACCGGTGACAATCTTCTGTTCCGTATTTTTCGTCGCGTTTAAGTTTCATAAAAAACAGGCAGAGAAGGAATGATTCGTCAGGTGATTGAACAGTCTTCTCTCTTTCTGTGTCCGATGTTTTTAGCAGCCGTGTAGAATCTATGACAGACGATTCTCAACCGATCCTCGAAGTCGAGAAACAGAGCTTCCGCGGGCGGGCATGTCCGAACTGCGGCGGCAAAATCATCCCGTCCGACCGCGCCATCTACCAAAGCGCCGCCAACCCCTCGGAACTTTTCCCGCTCTGGCAGTGCGAGCGCTGTGGGTTCGAAGAGATGAGCGTCAAACGCGCCGCGCCGAAACCCGCGCATCAAACGAAGAAGAGTTGACGGCTGAATGACGGGCGGTTGATGGTCGAACGCCACCAGCCTTTTCATACCTTGGCGACAATTCCGCACTATTGCCTCCCCGCTCACGCCGTGCTCTCCAATCCGCTATAGTAATATCGCCATCTCAAGGTGCGAGGTTTTCTCTCTGTTGAGGAGTACGCTGATGTCTGAGTACGATGATCTGAAGCTTCGTGTGGTGCGGATGTTTGACGAGTGGCAAAGGGAGACGCTCGACCTTCACGAACTGTTCGAGGCGGGCGACAGCAATGATCCCGGCGTGCGGACGGCGGTCTTGCATTCCGTCGAAGACCTGGTCGCTGACGGTCTGCTTGAGGAACGCGGCAACGACTTCTACGCGCTCACCGCGGAAGGACGAAGACTCTCATTGCCCAACCCGGGCGGAAGTGAATCTTAACGATTGATCGTTTCGCTTTAATAAATTTCGGCTGTCATTCACAGGATCATGAATAATTCGGTACTACCGCATTTGAATGCTTTACTGAACGCGACGAGCGGAATCTTACTCGTCATCGGACTGATATTTATCCGGCGCAGAAAAATAACGGCGCACCTGACGACGATGATCGCGGCGCTTGCCGTGTCGACGCTGTTTCTGATTTCATACCTTGTATATCACTACAACTACGGCTCGATCCGCTTCACCGGGCAGGGAATTGTCCGCCCCATCTACTTTACGATCTTAATCACACACGTGATCCTGGCGACGGTCATCGTGCCTCTGATTGCCGTGACACTGTGGCGCGCGCTGCGAGGAAAGTACGCTCTTCACCGGCGCATCGCGCGTTGGACGTACCCGCTATGGATGTACGTCTCGGTGACGGGTGTTATCGTTTACCTGATGCTCTATCAGTTGTATCCGGTCAAGTAGACTCTCCGCGAAACCCTGAAACTTTCAGATGACGAAGAACACTTCAACGGCAAACCACCACCCGCACGTCACCAGCCCCGCGACGGTCGACACGAAGCACGCGCCGCGCCGTTCGCCGTGGCCGCTCGCCGTCGTCGCCGCGTTGTTCATCATCATCCCGTTCATCTTCTGGTACGGAACGTGGTTCGGGCGGGCGCTGACGAACGGGGAAATCGAAAAATATCTTGCGGATGAAAGCAAGCCCCGCTATGTGCAGCACGCGCTGTCGCAGGTCGCCGAGCGCATCGCCCGCAATGAACCGAGCGTCGAGCGTTTCTATCCGCGCGTTCTGTCGGTCAGTGAGAGCGCCAGCACCGACCTTCGCATGACCGCCGCGTGGGTCATGGGCGAGGAGCACAAATCGGAAGAGTTTCGCGCGGCGCTGCTCCGGTTACTCAATGATCGTGAGCCGATTGTCCGCCGCAACGCGGCGCTGGCGCTGGTGCGATTCGGTGATCGACGCAGCCGACCCGAACTCCGCGACATGCTGCGTCCCTTCACAGTCACAGCACAGGCCGAAGGCACCATCGTCAGCGCGCTCCTGCCGGGGGCTTATGTCAAAAGGGACACTAAATTGACGAGACTCAAGGGGAAAGATGATGCACCGCTAGACGTTCGCTCGCCGCTCGCGGGGATGGTCGAGCATACTTCGGTGAAAGAGGGTGACGCGGTTCGCGCCGGAGACGGTATCGCCATGCTGGCACCTGATGCTGATAGTGTGTGGGAGGCTCTGCGCGCGCTGTCGGTGGTCGGTGCGTCGGAAGATTTGCCGGAGGTCGAACGCTACGCCGGCGGAGTGGAAGGAATGCCCGCCCGTATCAAACAACAAGCGGCGCTGACGGTTGAAGCCGTCAAACGCCGCGAATCGCAAAAGACGTTGCCAATCGATCAGCCATCAATGAACTAACGATCAATCAACCCGCCGTCAGCGCGGGCGGGGAGTCTGAGAGCGTGATGTCGTGGGCCGCTTCCCAATCCTCGGTCGGAACCATTTCAATCGCGTCCCACGGGCATCCGTCGAGGAACGCGCCTTCCGGCCCTTTGCTAATGCACTTCTGGCAGCCGATGCAAAGGTTCGGGTCGACTTCGATGCGCCCGAACGGCGGGTGATCTTCGTCGGGAATCCAGAACATGCACGCCTCAATCGGGCAGTACTCGATGCAGGCGGGCGATCCCGCGCAGCCGGTGCAGCAATCGGTCGTGATTGCCAGAATCTTCGGCTTTTTCTTGCGCGTGGCTTTACCGTCGCCAACCGACATCGGCCAGTGCTTATCAATGATTTCGATCATGTGGGTCGTTCCGTGCTGGACTCTCTGCCGGGATAGCCAGCGCGGATACTCTACCACGCCACATCACGCGGCTCAACCCTTGTTTCTTTGGAGTCCCGGTCGATTGATTTCCGTAGAACAGTCGGCGAATTATTAATTACCGTTCGGCGAGAGACGGGGCATCCTGGAAGTTTGTTGCCACTCAACGGGCAACAAGACTGCGATGTTTGAACGCCCACAGTCGAGCCTCCCTTTCGTAAATGTTCGTGCTAAAATCGCGTCGACTTGCCGGACTGTTTCAGTCAGTACTTAACCCAATGATTTCTAATCGTGGTCGAAGGAAGGCGACCGGAGCTGAGGCCGTCACAGGCTTTCGTTCAAAACCAAAATCGCACATGAGAACCGTCGCGGGAATTTTCCAATCATCAGCGGACGCGGAGCGCGCCGTTGCAGACATCCGCGCCAGCGGAATTGCCGGCGAACGTATTAGCCTGCTCGCCCCCGGCACATCGGCCAGGGCGTTAAACGAAGACGTGCCGACGACCGAGACGGAGCAGCCGGGGATGGGAAAGGCGCTCGGTGGAACAGTCGGCGGGGCGATGGGAGTCGCGAGTGGGGCCACGCTCGGCGCGGCGGCGGCCAGTCTATTCGTGCCGGGCGTCGGGCCGGTGCTCGCCGCCGGAATCATCGGAGCGGCGCTGTTCGGCGCGGGCGGAGCGGTGGCGGGGGTGGTCGCTGGCGATAAAATCGAAGACAACATCGCGCCGGGCCTGCCGGAAGACGAGTTATACGTCTATGAAGACGCCTTGCGGCAGGGGCGGACGGTGGTCATCGTCATGGCAGAGACGGATGAACACGGCGACACAGCGCATTCCCTATTGTCACAAGCCGGGGCCGAAAGTTTGGACGCGGCACGCGAAAGTTGGTGGGTCGGTTTGCGGGATGCCGCGAAAGAAGAATACGCCGGACAGGGGAGTGATTTCAGAACCGATGAAACAAGTTACCGGCGCGGCTTCGAAGCCGCTCTTCATCCTCGACGTCGACGCACCCCGTACGTTGAAGCAATGCCGCGTCTGCGCGAAAGTTACGGCGATGAGTGCGACAAGGACGCTTTCCGTAGCGGGTATGAACGCGGCCACGCGCACGTTCAAGAACTGGAAGCAAAGTACCGGCAGTGAGGGACGCTCTGCTCAACATCGCGGTGTTGGTCGGCATCCTCGGCGGCAGCGTACTTC
>JACDEG010000597.1 GCA_013816505.1 Pyrinomonadaceae bacterium
CAGCGGAGGACATGCTGACGGTGAAGTTGAAGAACTGAACGTTATCGTCCTGTGTAAACGTTCCTGTGAAAGAGAACGGATCTGCTTTGGCAGTGGATGCAAAAGTGAAGCTGATGATCAGCGTCGCTAGTGCGAAGCTAATCTTGTATATTCGAGCCATCTGTTTCCTCCTTTGTAAGTGTGCAGGTAGTGCCGACCACCGCACATGAGAACACTGAAAGGCACGATGCGGAGAGCGGGTACGTGGCATCCCTCTAACGACGAAACTTAGGGTGTTAGCGGTGGCGCTTATAAGCTTGAACCAAATACTGCTTGCCCGTCCTGTCAGAGACCGCCCGGCCGACAACCTTCGCATTGGTCTTTTGTGGGTATCCTAATGCTTATCCGTCAACTGTCCCTGTCTCTTCTTCTTCATGCTCTTTGCTTTTTGCTCTGTGATGCTCAAGGACGATTCAGAGGAAGTGGTGATGCTCTGAGATGAACAGCAAATGTTCATTTCTTCTTTACCGCAGCATCCTTCTTGCCAATCCGACGTTGACGGACACCCGCAGCAACCCCGGCCAATCCTGTGCCAAGCAAAACTATAGTGGCTGGTTCGGGAATCGGCTCGGTGCCCTGCGTAACTGTGATCCGTGCGATCTGGTAACCTGGGGCTCTAAAATCCGCACTCATAAACCTCGGATCATCTAAAATGCCGCCGCTGCCGGGCGGCAAAAATCCAGGATGTAACCCCACCACCCCGTTTTCAGTGACACCCGTGTTGGGCATCATTTGACCGAAAAATGCTGTATGAGCGGGAATCTCATCGTTCACTTCGGTGCCCGCGTCAAGCACCTGAGACCCAAGCACGATGAAGTCGGCGCCCAGAAAGTTACCTGCACTATCGAAGACAGGGAAGGCGAATGGATTGTCGTTGGCGATAAAGGCGTCGTTGCTCGGGATGATCATCGTCGCATAGCTGAAGTACCGGCTGCTGGTGAGGCTGCCGTCTACTATGAAGGCCATTGAGGCTGTCTGCCCTGGAGCAATTTCAGGCATAACGGGACCCATGATGGTTCCCTGGACCACTCCAGCACCACTAGCAGCGAACTCGCTGGAAATGGCGGCTGTGAGTCCATCCTCTGCCACTCGTTCGACACCTGGCGTAACGGGTGCTCCCGGGTTGTAGATATCAAAGCCGCCATTGTGAAATCCCACCCACAATGGGGTCAGAAAATTTCCATTGACTGGCGCTAAGTTCTGGATCGTGACCGTGATTGTGACCGGGGCTGCTGTTACTGCCGATGCCATCATCAATACCAACCCAAGTGCAAACGCCGGGACGCTCCGGCGCAGAAACGAAAAGCTCATCATGATTCTCTCCTCCTGAATGTAATCATGTAGATGGAGTGATTAGGTCCAGCCCGTCCGTTTTGCGAATGGCGCTGATCTCAAGTGACAAAGTAACCACTACGCTGGCCGCGATGATTGATAACAGAAGGGGCGCACGACATTGTTGCGTGCGCCCCTTCTATTTCCCGACGCTATGGTGCTGCCATAGCCGGCTTGTCCGGATCTGCCGTGTTGCCTTTTGGCATCTCGAATTGTAGTTTCTGCGTGTAGGCAGGCTTCTGCCCGGCCATCAGCGCCTTGATCGTCTCGGCATAAAAGCGTCGCGCCTCTTCGACCGTCCGCTTGCCCATGACGATGTCGTGGGCCAGGTTGAGAGCGAGGAAGTTCGCCTCTTCTTTGTCGCAACGAGCCGATATCTCGCCCTTCGTTCGCTCGACGATCACGCTGCCGTCATAGGCGGCCAAGTCGCTGAACTTCCCGACGGGAACGCGGTAGTCGATGAACTGTTCGAGCAGATCAGGGTGCGACATGGGAAACTGGTGCATCACTTCGTCACGATAAATGATGGTGCGCTTCCACGGCCCCGTATTGTGCCACACGAGCATGCTGGCGGTGACTTCAGCAGGTTGACCATACTTATCTATCATTTTCTTCGCCACTTCTTGCGCCTTGGCTGGCCAGTTAGAGAGTACGCTGTCCGCTGACATTTGCATCCCTCCTGCCGCCATCGTGCTGGACTGGCTCTGAACTTGTTGTGTGGCTTCGTTAGCGGGTTCCAGTAACATCTTCTGCTCTCGGCTTTGCGATGCAACGACAGTGACCAGCAGCGCGCCGGAAAAGCCCAGAAATACGAATGACATTTTGATGCAGCTTGACTTGAACATGATAAGTTCCTCCTCCGAAAAGTAGCGGGAGTGTACAAGGCGCGGCGTGCGGAGTTTTGTGACGTGGATCACATTGCAGGAGAAAGATTCGTTTATTTCAGTGCGGAGTTGTCCTGACGGGTGTTCAATCAGCGCTGAGCTTCTGCAAGCCATCCATGTTCAGCAGCATGATCCGGCCCCGGTGTAACTCGATTAGCCCTTGACCGCGCAACTCTTTCAAGGTCCTCGTCGTCGTCTCTCGCTGAGTGCCGATCATCTGTGCCAGTTCCTCGTGCGTGCAGGCTACTTCAACAAAGCCGGTGGATGTCAGGTCAACTTTCTGCTGACGACTCTTCTGCTTGTGTGCAAGTTGTAGGAGCAGCGATGCTAAACGCGCCGACACTGACTTGAGGACGAAGTCTGCTAGTCGGTGCTGGGATTCAACAAGCCGCCGGCCTAACATCTCGACAATGCGGAAAGCGATGCGCCGATCTCCGAGCAGCAGCGTTCTTACATCATCGCGGCTCATCAGGCACAACATGCAGGGCGTGATGGCTTCCGCGTAGCTGTCATAGAGAGCTTGACCAAGCAGCGTCATCTCGCCGAAGAAGGTGCCTGCCTCCAGAATCGCGGTCGTGAAAGCTTTGCCTTCAGCCGAGAGGTAGTAAAGGCGGACGCGCCCTTTCTTCAAGAGAAAAAGGATTTCGGTGGGTTCCTGCGGAGTGTAGAAAACAGTTCCGGCATCGACCACTTGGATGGGCATACGCTCGGCGAGAGCGTCAATCTCGTCAGCAGTTAGATCCTGAAACAACTCGACGTCGCGCAGGTAGATTTGACCTTCTAAGAATGCAAGCTTAGCTTTCATAGAGTTTCTCCATTCGACATGCACCGTGTCGTTCATTAAATCATGCAGGAGTGAGCAAGAGGTTTAGAATGCTGGTGTGATGGGTAACAATCGTCTATCGCTCACTCCCGCACTCGAATATGTGCTTGATCGCCTTAATCTATCGCAACATGTGCATCGGTTGTCTGGCACTAGATTCAATTGTGCCGATGATCCCCGCACAATGCACCACAACGCTTGCTCCACAGCAAACACGCCTGATCCGAGATGATGAACCTTACCCCGAACAGTAGACACGCAGTTTGGTCTCGTCGGCTTCTGCCGTAAACTAAGGGTATCAAATGAGGCATGATAAAACAGAAGAACCAATACAGGGGAGAGTTTAAGGAAGGGGTAGGGCGAACGCATCTTAAATTTCTCAAGTAAGTGAGTTGTGGCATTCTCCTGCGGATGTAAGCCGCCGCGATAGGAGGATGCCACGATGAGCGGAGAGCTTGGTACTGTCAACTTAAACAAAATTTGCCATTTTTGGATACACTAGACATTATTGGAATTAAGCAGAACTAACGAAATCAAACAAATCAAGTGCTTCTAGCGGTTGACGACAAGTAACTCTCAGGTTATGTAAACCACAAGCTATTTCCATCACCCGATCCGAGATGCC
>JACDEG010000142.1 GCA_013816505.1 Pyrinomonadaceae bacterium
GTGCCGGAGGCCGTGCCCGGCGCGATCATGCGCGCGACCATCGACCGCACGACGCCGCTCACTTACGGTTATGACACGACGACGCTGCCGGTCCTGGTCGATTCGGCCTACTTCTTCCGCCCGTCGAAGGAGGGCACAAACGCCGTCATCTTCAGCGCCGACGAAAAGCCGCCGTTGCGACTCGCCGGATTCATCTGGCCGGACACCGAGCGTCTGTTGCGCGGCACGGCCTACGTGATGGAGGAGCCGACGGGCCGCGGTCACGTCGTCCTCTACGCCGAAGACCCGAACTTCCGCGCCATCTGGCGCTCGACGACGCGGCTGTTCTTCAATTCGTTTCTGTTTCAACCAACGTTTTAAGTAGAAGATGTCAGATGCTGGATGTCAGATGTCAGTCTTTGTCTTTAACCAACATCCAGCATATGCCGTCAAGGGGCGGGCAGTGGTAGTGACGCCGCCAACTTTGTCTCTAACCAACATCCAGCATCTGACATCTAATATCTGCTCTGAGGTACTGACGTGTTTCAAATCAAGGCGGCATTCGACGAACAGTTAGAGTTTAAGACGACGCTCGCGCGGGCGCGGGAGTTTTTCGGCAACCTGCGTAACTTCGCCGAGTTGATGCCGGGCATCGAGAAAATCGCAACGGAGGCGGGAGGCGTCGCGCGCTGGCTGATTCGCGCCGACGTACCGGTGATCGGCGCGATTCGCCAGTCGTTCGCCGTCCAGCAGACCGACAATCAGCCCGCGCGCATTGAATGGTCACCCGTCGCCGGCGAGCAAAAGAATCTGCTGCGTTACTCCGCGCAGTTCGAGGAGCGCGGCGCGGAGGCGGTGCTCGTCCGCATCATGCAGCGCGTTGAACTCCGCCGGCAGAGCGCTAGAGAATTGCACCTGCTCGCCGGACTAGCCGGCGAATCACGCCTTAGCACCGAGATGCAAAAGGGCGTTACCGAGATGATGCGCGCATTCCTTCAACGCGCCCGCATACGGCTGGAAGGTTCGAATTAGTCAGGGAGTACGAGTGGCTTGAAAGGCGAGTGAATTACAAGCCGACGTTACCGCGCCGTCCATCGGTTTGGCGGGTACGCCTCGTTCGCATAGAATGATCGACAGTGAATCTGATTTTTTTAGAGGGTTAAATCTAACGTGGCAAACATCAAAATGTATACGACGACATGGTGCGGCGACTGTCGCAACGCCAAAAGGTTTCTCAACGATAACGGCATTCCTTACGTAGAGATAAACATCGAAGAGCACGACAATGCAGCGGAGTATGTAATGAAAATCAACCACGGCAAGCGCAAGGTGCCAACGTTTGAAATCGACGGCCGGGCGTTCAACCTGTCACCCTATGACGAGCGCAGGTTCCGCGAGGAACTCGGATTAAATTAAAATAATAAGGAGTCTGAATCTATGGCAGCGAATTTGACACGTAGGGCGACGCGCGCCGGTGGGTGGGTATTGGCGAAGCGTTTGATCAAACCGATTCCGTTTATCGGGTCAGCACTGGCCGTCGGACTGGCTGCCCGCGAAGTTAAAAAGAAGGGACTGGTCAACGGCGCGATGCACGTCGGACTCGATGTGCTTCCCTTCATCGGCACCGCGAAAGCAGTCGTGGAACTGTTCACGGGCGATTTGATTCCCGATAAAAAACCGGCGCCCGAAAAAGTTTAGCCATGGCGACCTGACAACATCAAACAGTCACCAGAATCTTCACGGTGCTACTCCTGCCGCGACGCTTCGCGGCAGGAGTTTTGTTGTGTCCGAAACAGTTGAAAGCAAGTGTTCGGCGAGCCACTGCTCACTAAACATCGCACAGCGCGACAGCCTCGCGCAGCGAAGTGAGCGGGTCGCGCTTCGGGATGAACTCGTGCGCCATGAAACCTGAAAAGCCGGTGTCGATGATGGCTTTGACAATCGCCGGGTAGTGAAGTTCCTGCGTCTGGTCAATCTCGTTGCGACCGGGATTTCCGCCCGTGTGGTAGTGCCCGATATACTGGTGGTTGTTTTTGATGGTGCGGATCACGTCGCCTTCCATGATCTGCATGTGGTAGATGTCGTAGAGCAGTTTGACGCGCTCCGATCCGACGGCCTTGCAGACCTCGACGCCGTACGAGGTGCGGTCACCGATGTAATCCTTGTGATCCACCTTACTGTTGAGCAGCTCGATGACGATGTTGACACTGTTATCTTCGGCGATCTTCTTCGCGCGATTCAGACAGGCGACGCTGTTCGCGATTGCTTCGTCGTCGCTCATCCCGCGGCGGTTGCCGAAGAAGACGATCACGTTCGGGACGCCGGCTTTCTTCGCGAGCGGGATGTTCTTCTCAAACCCCTGAACAATCTTGTCGTGATTCGCCTTGTTGTTAAGACCGTCGGCAATATTCCCCGCTTCGGCATATCCGACGGAGCATGTCAGACCGTGCTTGCGCGCCGTCTCCCACTGACCGGCGTTCAGCAAATCAATCGCCGCCATCCCCATCTCTGCGGCGTTCCTGCATAAATCGTCGAGCGGAACTTTTTTCTCGTAGCACCAGAAACAGGCCGACTGTTTGATGCGGCCCTTCTTCACAATCTTTTCTGTGCTGCTCGCCGCGAGGTCAGGACCCGGCAGCGAGACCGCGCCGACGGTCGCGGCGGCACCGGCTTTGAGCGCGTCGCGCCTGCTCATCATAGGCATAAGACGTCAGTCTCCTTCTTCGGTAATGCAAGTCAAAAGTTTGGCGATGCGGTGAAACGTGTACGCGGAAGAGACGTGATGATGATACGGCGACGAGTCTCTGTCAACACGAGCTTGAGTGAGACCGGGCGGAAAAGATTAACCACAAAGAACCTCAAGTCACAAAGGTGAAGAGATTGAGTGCTTCATCGACGGAGAAGGACACTACCGAGCGACTTCCTTCGTGACTTTGTAGTAAAGGGTGGTAAAGGTCTTCGGTTCTCGCTTGATGTCGTTCATTCAGGCGAGTGCATCGTCTTGACGAGAGTTTCCGAGACGGTATAAGTTCACCGTTGCTCTCGACAGCCCGACCGGAAGATGTCTCGATATATCGCTCGACCTTCCGGTAAATCCTTCAAGCCAGCCCGTGACACACGATTAACAGAGGAAGGCGAAACCATGTCAACCAAACCATTCGAGCCGCAATTCATGAAAGTCGGCGTTTTGACCGCCGCCCTACAGGAGCTGACGCCGCGCGAAATTCGCGACCCCGACCCCGACCGCGCTATCGAAGACTGGCTCGCGTTCGCGCACGAACTCGGCGCCGACTATATTCAACTCGCCGCCGCGCTCCACCCTTCGGAGTCGGACATTCCAGCCGAGGCGATGCTCGATCCCGCCGCGAACACGCTCGACTTGCGCGAGCCGTTCAACGAGTCGCGCGCCAAACGTGTGCGCGCCGCGCTCGACGAGTACAAGGTCGGTCTCTCCGATGTCGGATACTTCGACAACCTGCTGCACCACGATCCTGCGATCAGAAAAAAGAAGCACGACTTTATGCTGCGTACCTTCGACGCCGCTCAGATGCTCGGTGTGGACGCGGTGTGCGGCTTCGTCGGCAGGAATCAGACTCACAGCATGGATCAGAACCTTGACGACTTTACGGAGCACTTCATCCCGCTCTTGAAGGAAGCGAAGAAGCGCGGCCTGACCTACCGCGTCGAGCAGTGCCCGATGCCGGGATGGACGACCGGAGACAACTTTCATAACAACATCGCCTACACGCCGGGGACGTGGATCGCGCTCCACAAAATCTGTGAGAAGCACGGCGTCGGCGATCAATTCCGCATCCACTACGATCCGTCGCACGCGATTCTGATGGGGCAGGACACGCGCTCGATCTTTCAGTATTTGAAGGACGAGGGCTACAACTTTCTGATCGGCGGATTCCACGTCAAAGGACAGGTCACGCACTCAAAGGGCGTCTCCGCGTGGGGCTATGGCGGGCAGACGATTCAGCGCGGCGACTGGAAAAACGGTCAGCCATCAGAGAATCCGACGGATCAATCAAACGCATGGCTCAAACAGACGGTGCTCGCCGAGCACGAACTGCCTGGTACTGCCCGACATGACCCGCTCGCTTATTTGCAGAACCGCACCGTTGACTGGCTCGATCACCAACTCGCGGCGCGCCAACTCCTCCAACTCGATGTCTCTAACACGCACCTCGTCGTCGAGCACGAGTACCCGCCGGCGCGCATTCAGGACAAGGAAAAGTTGAAACCGGTCTTGCAAGGCTCCATCGCTTTTGTGCGTAAGATTGACGAAGCGGCGGCGTGCATGTACGCGCTACAAAACGAGGTGCTGCCGTCGCTGGGGATTCCGGTTCAGGGCCGCGGGCGCGAAGCGTACCGGAGTTGAAGGCAAGGTAATCAGATGAGCAGCATCAACACGCCGCAGAAAACAGAGATGGGATGGGTTGTGCATCTCCCGCCAGAGATTGCTCAGGCGCTTAACGTCGCCGAAGGCTCCGTCGCGCTGCTTCATGCTGGGGGCGGCCGGCTAGAGTTTGAGATTTTGCCACCGCTTTCGCCAGAACTGTCTGCACTCGTGAGGGAAGCTTACGAAGAATCACTTGAAGCGTTGGAGGAGATGAAGCGACTTGGCGACTGAAGAGACGCGCTACATCTCATATGCTGAAGCAGTTTTGATTCACATCGAGTTGATGCTGTTAATGGGCGAGAGTCGCTACGGAGTGTTCGAGCGTTCATTGGTCGAATCAGCGCTGGCACGACCACAAGCCGCCGCCGCTTACGAAGGCGCCGACCTCATCAGGCAGGCGGCGACGCTTCTATACGGACTCATCAAAAATCATCCGTGGGTCGGCGGTAATAAGAGAACCGCCACAACCGTCACGCGAATCTTTCTTAGGGTAAATCACCGCAAGCTTGTGGCACCAACCACAGAACAGATTGAGATGGTTTCAGCCGACGAATCCGACCGCTGGGGCGCGGAGGAAATCGAGGCGTGGCTACGACCACGCGCCAGAGTGGTCACCGGTTGATGGACTTTTTTCCCCCAACGCTGAATGGAATGTTCTGGTTGGCGAGCGCCTTTAAAGCAGCCTCCGGCACTAAGTGCTCGCCTGAACGGAGCACACGACCGGAGAAGCGACCGATCAAAAATGCCAGTGCATGTTTTTCGGTTTCGCGGTCGGCAAACGTAATCGTTATCATGGTCGTATACCTCCGCAAAGGTTGTAGCACTCACCTCGCTTTCAGGTAAAGCTGTCAAGCCTCAACCGATTAGCCCAAATCGTGAAGACGGAGAGTGAGACAGCAATGAGCGAGTGGAGAAGGCAGTGATCTTCAACACGAAAGGCATAGAGAAAACGATTCCGTTCTCTGTGCCCTCTGTGTCTTCATCTTCGGTGCCCTCTGTGTTAATCCCATGACACGCACGGCACTTGCCTCACAACTCTGATGATTCCGCGCACCTAAACCGCTTCCCACTTCTTCGACTCAGACGCCTTCTCAATCGCTTCTAAAACTTTTTGTGTCCGCACGCCGTCCTCAAAGTTTGGCGTCGGTACTTTCTGTTCGCTCACGGCTCTCAGCAAATCGAGCACTGTATGAGTGAAGGTGTGCTCGTAGCCGATGATGTGTCCGGGCGGCCACCAGCCTGAGACGTAGGGGTGCGCGGCGTCGGTCGCGAGTACGGTGCGAAAGCCGCTGTTCGGCCCTTCCTCAATGTAGAGTTCGAGTTCGTTCATCCGTTCGAGATCGAAGACGACGCTTCCGCGACTTCCGTTAATCTCGAAGCGATTATAGTTCTTGCGTCCCGTCGCGAAGCGCGTGCCTTCGACCGTGCCGATGGCGCCGTTGTCAAATTTCAGCATTGAGAGCGCGGCGTCATCGACATCGACCGTTCCCTTCTGACCGCTGCCGTCGGGCAGAGGGCGCTCGGTGATGAATGTCTTGAGCAGGCCGGCGGCTTCCGTAATCTCGCCGACTAAATAACGCGCGAGGTCGATGGAGTGCGAGCCGATGTCGCCAAGCGCGCCCGACCCGGCCTTTGATTTCTCCAGACGCCAGACGCGCGGGAACTCCGGGTTCACGATCCAGTCCTGAAGGTACGTGCCGCGGTAGTGGTAAAGCTCGCCGAGTTGCCCTTCGTCAATCAACTGTTTGGCGAGCGTGACGGCGGGCGCACGGCGGTAGTTGTGACAGATCATGTGGATAACGCCGTTCTTCTTCACGGCGTCGAGCATCTGCTCGGCCTCGCTTAAAGTGTTGGCAAGCGGCTTTTCGCAGAAGACGACTTTCTTCGCTTCCGCCGCCGCGATGGCAATCTCTTGGTGCGAATCGCCGGGCGTGCAGATGTCGATCACGTCGATGTCGGCGCGCGCAATGGTCTGCTCCCAAGAGGTCGCGTGCTCTTGCCAGCCGAATCTGTCGGCAGCCTCTTTCACTTTCTCTTCGTGGCGGCCGACGATGACCTTCATCACCGGCTCGAACGGCGTGTCGAAGAACCGCCCGACCTGCCGCCAGGCGTTGCTGTGCGCCTTGCCCATAAACTGGTAGCCAATCATCGCGATGTTTAGTTTTTTCATAGTCAATTGAATCTGCGGACGTGAAATTTTTTCAGAGAGACGGCAGTTTTACCGTGAAGAGTACGCGGAGGACGCAGAGTAAACAGAATTAAGTTTATATTCTCCGCGAACTCCGCGAACTCCCGCGGTGAGTTATTTTGAAGAACTTGAACGGGACGTGCTTTTAGCACAAAAAGCGTGGACGGGTAAAGAATGAGGGTGGTAATATGCGGTCTCACGTGCTGAAAACTTAACCGGTCCGCCGCTCGAAAACGAATCCGCTTCATTCGATCAGCACGCTCTCCACTTCAAATACAAACGTTAACCGTTTCGCCGCGACTATCAAAGGTCGGGAGATGGTTTCCCATCCGGGAGGAGTAACACGCATCACATGCCTCCAATTGTTTATGACGCAATTATCGTCGGCTCTGGCGCGACCGGCGGGTGGGCCGCGAAGCACCTCGCCGAAGCCGGCCTAAAGGTGGTCATCCTTGAAGCCGGGCGCAAACTCGACCCGCTGAAGGAATACACCGAGCACACATGGCCGTATGAGACCGAGCGGCGCGGCTTCGGCAACCGTGAGGAGATGGAGCGCACGCAGCCGATTCAAAGCCGCTGCTACGCCTGCACTGAATACGGCCATCAGTTCTTCGTCAACGATCTCGAAAACCCTTACACCACACCGCCCGACAAACCGTTCTTCTGGATTCGCTCGCGTCACGTGGGCGGGCGCAGCATTCCGTGGGGGCGGCAAAGCTACCGTCTCTCAAATTACGACTTTAAGGCGGCGACGCACGACGGCTTCGGCGACGACTGGCCGTTCAGTTACGAAGACCTCGCGCCGTACTACGACCGGGTCGAAGATTTCGTCGGCATCAGCGGCAACTACGAAAATCTGCCGCAACTGCCGGACAGCAAATTCCTGCCGCCGATGGCGCTCACCTGCGGCGAAAGGATTCTCAAAAAAGCGATTGACGGCATGGGTGATCCGCATCGCCGTCTGACCATCGGGCGCATCGCGATCCTGACCGGCAAACCAAAGACGGACACCGCCGGCAATCGCGCCGTCTGCCACTGGTGCGGCCATTGTGAACGTGGCTGTACGGTCGGGGCATATTACAGCAGCCCACACTCGACGCTGCCGGCAGCCGAACGCACCGGGCGCTCGACGCTGGTGCCGCACGCGGTCGTGAGCCACGTCATTCTCGACCAGAAGACCGGCAAGGCGAAGGGCGTCGAGTACGTCGACGCGACAACGCGCCAGCGCCGCGAAGTTCACGGCAAGGTCGTCGTGCTGTGCGCCGGAACGATTGAGACGACGCGCATTATGCTCAACTCTCCGTCGATGGATGGCACCGACGGGATCGCCAACAGTTCCGGAGTGCTCGGCCATTATTTGATGGATCACGTCGGCGGCGGCGGCGCTTCAGGCACGATGCCGATGCTCGATGCTAAAAGACTTGAGCAGGACGGGCGCGCCAACGGCATCTACGTGCCGCGCTTCGTTAACCTGACGACGAAGCACCCGAACTTTATTCGCGGCTACGGCTTCCAGGGCGGATCGGGCCAGTCGCTCTACGCGCACGCGAAGACGCTGCCGGGTTTCGGTAAGAAGCTTAAGGACGAAGTCCGCGAGAGTCACCCGTGGGGCATCAGCCTCGGCGGCTTCGGCGAATCGCTCGCGAAGTTCGAGAACCTTGTCCGCATCAACAAGGATGTAGTTGATGCGTGGGGCATTCCCGTCGCGCACATCGAATGCGCATTCGGCGATAACGAGCGCGCGATGGTGCGGGACATGGGCGAGACCGCCGGCGAGATGCTCGAACGAGCCGGCGCGAAAGACGTCCGCATCAGCCAGGGGCCGACCTCGACACCCGGCATCCTGATTCACGAAGTCGGCACCGCGCGGATGGGCAACGACCCGAAGAAATCGGTGCTCAATAAATTCAATCAGGCGCACGACGTGAAGAACCTATTCGTCACCGACGGCGCGTGCTACGTCTCGGTCGCCAACCAGAACCCGACGCTGACGATGATGGCGATTACGGCGCGCGCCTGCGATTACATCGTCGACGAGTTCCGCGGCGGTCGCCTGTAAGCAGGAAGGCAAAAGGCAAAAGTAACAACCAGTCATGATGGGGGTTGTGTTTTATCTTCGGATTGAAAAACTTTTGCTTAAGGTTCTTATTCAGCCGCTGTAACAGATATGAGGGAATCGGTGATGAAAAAACTTTTGATGGGACTTGTTTTAATCGCGATGGCGGCGGTCGCCCTTCCGATTCAGGCGGCGGCGCAGCAGCGCGGCAACAGAGTCGGTAGTGTGCGCCGTCAACAAACACCCGCCAGGACAGTCGCCGCTGTCGGCATCCCGAAAGCCACCGAGCCGGTGCGGGCGTTGACCGGAAAGATGCAAGGCAACCGGATCGCGGCGCGGACGAGCGACGACCGACCTATCTTTGATTACGTCATCACCGGCGCACAGGTCGTCGATGGCAAGCTCCAATTCCAGGGCACGATCAATCAGACCGGCAGGAATGCGGCACCGAAGGGCGCGACACCGAGCGGCATGGCGTCCGCGATGTTAGTCGGAACGCTCTCGCGCGCTCGTAATCCGTGGCCGAACGCCTCTGCTGCACCGCCGCGCCGCGCTTCCACGACGGGGCAGGCTGCGACCGGTCAACCCGCGACGCAACCGCAGGGTCGCGAGGCCCGCAATCCCGAAACGGCCGGCTCGATAGGCCAATTGGCGCAATCAACCCAATCGACCGCCCGCACGACGCAAACGCCAACCGCGCCTGAAGGTCGCAAGCCCGACGGTGGTGAAGTGACCGAGCAGACCCAGTCGCTCTATACCTCGGTCGATACGGGAACAGGCTGCGAGATATTCTTCCTGCAAATGCAGCTACCTGCGCATTTGACGGCGGCCTCGCGGGCCAGCCGGCCAGTTCAACTTGGCGTCGTAATTGCCCCGATGGACAACCAGCGGGGCGAAGAAATCAACCAACACGTCTGCCGCATTGTGCGCAGCCTCGGTTCGACACCCGGCGGCGGTCAAGAAGCGGAGACGCAAGTGGCGCAACTCAACCAGTTACTGAAAAGCGGTCATTAATCGCCATTTAATACCGGCATTAAATCCTTTTCGCCGATTGACTTCAAAGAGCGCTTTGGCGTTTAATGGCGAGCCTCATGTTAACCGCTTCCCGGCGGGAGACGACATCCATCAAGTTAGTTTTTGGGGAGAAAAAACTGATGAAGAAACCTCGGAAAATCTTAAGCGGACTGGTCATTGCCGGCTTCGCACTCTTGTACTTTACGTCGATGATGCCAGAGACGAAGAGCTATCCGCCGTTCCTGAACAAAGCCAAGCAACTCGGTTTCCCGGCTAAAGACTGTTCCTACTGCCACACCTCTCCCCAGGGCGGCGACCAGAACAACGCGCGCGGCAACTGGTTAATCGCACAGAAGAAAGAACGGAACGCCTACGCGGTCGACGTCTCGTGGTTGAAGGATTACAAGGCGACCGAAACAACTAAAGCCGCACCAAAGAAGAGCGGCAAGAAAAAGACTTAACTCCGGTTGTTGCCACTAAATATATTGAATCGGTCGGCAACACTCGAACATTCAAAATCAAGAAAGCGTCTTGGCGGCTGTGTGACCGCTGGGACGCTTTTTACTTTAAGCTAGAGTCCGCATTCCCTGCTTTGAGAAGATCACTCGGCGGCTTCGATCAATTTGAAATGCGGGTGGACTTGTGTCGCGGTTAACGCCACAGCGGATTGCCCCTCGACCGTCTGTTGTTCCTCCACGTCGAAAGGACGATACGCGCCGACGCGCGCGCCCTTCAACACGCCGTTAAGTTGCTCGACGTAGCGTGTCGCGGCTTGCTGGTCAGCCTTGTCGCCGCTAATCGCGGCCACCAAATCCGAATACAGTAATTGCAAATCGCGTTCAAGCTCGCTGGTCGGCGCAAGGCGGGCGTTAAGTTGAACGCGGCTCAAATCAATTGGCACGCCGAGCGCGCGGGCGTCCAGCGGGCTGAACTGGAGGTACATCACGCCGACGAAACTAAGATCGCCGGTCGCCTCGGTCACGGGAAGTGGTGAAGGCGCGGGGCCGCCGGACGGCTCCGGTGATTCCTGTTTCGTCTCCGGCGCTTTGGCCTGTTCCTGCTTTTGTTGTGGAGTGGCGACGTTGCCGCTCGTACTCGTCGCGGCGGTCAGTGCTTGGCGGCGTGACGGTGAAGCGCCAATCCCACCCTGTGTCGCGATCAAGGTCGCGCGCACATCCGGCGCTACACGGGACGTGCCGCGACGCGACGCGACGACGAAGCGCCCGGTCAATTCAAGCTGCCGTTTGTCGTTGAGCACGGCGGCAATCGGCTCGAACGAGAATTTATAAGCGGTGCCGCGCGCGTCGAAGGCGCCGCTGAACATGCGCTCGTTCATCAATCCGCCGACGGAGTGAAGTTTAGTCTGCGGGCGTGGCCCCGGCGCTTGTTTGGCCGGCGCTTCGCTGATGATATTGCGCGTGACGCCGGCACTCGCATTACCGCCACGATTACCACCGCGATTAGCTGTCGCTCTTTTTTTCTGTGGTGCCATATTCGTCATCTCTGATCGCAATTCTTATTCGCGTGAGATTGTTGACAGGAGGGCTTGCGCCCTCCGGCGCGACGTGGGGAGGATGGCGCAGAGCTTTCCGCTCAACCGGAGTTTGGGTTGTCTTCCTAAATGTTGCTGCGTTTGCGCTCGTCGATCAAATAGTCGCACGCGCGCATCGTCAGCGCGAGGATCGTCAGCGTCGGGTTCTGGTTCGCGCCAGACACGAAGGACGCGCCGTCGGTGACAAAGATGTTCTTCACTTCGTGCATCTGATTATACTTGTTCAGCACCGAGGTCTTCGGATCGTTGCCCATCCGCGCGGTGCCGAGTTCGTGAATGATGCGGCCCGGAGCCGTCATCTGCCCGCCGGAATGAGTCACTTCGACGCCCGCCGCTTTCAGTATTTCTAACTCGGTCTCCGCCGCATCCTTCGCCATCTCGCGCTCGTTGTCGGAGTGCTGAATGTGAACCTTGAGGACGGGGACGCCCCACGCATCGACGACGCCACCGGGATCAATCTCGACGTAGTTTTCGAAGCGCGGCAGCATCTCGGCACGCACCGTCAGTCCGACCGGCGCGGTGTAGAACTTGCGCACCTCTTTCTTAAATCCACTGCCGAAGCCGACGATGTTGCGCGCCATGCCGGGAAACATCGGAGTGGCCGCGCCGCCCTCGAAATGATAGCCGCGAATGAAGCGCGACTGCTTCGAGTTCTGATCAATGTTGCGAAAACGCGGCACCACGTAACCCGACGCCTTGCCATCCTCATTGACCGGCGTTCTGTTTTTAAGCATGCCGATGAAGCCGCCCGCGCTGACGCCGCCGAAGTGGTCCATCAAGTAATGGCCGAGCGTGCCCGACGAATTCCCTAACCCGTTCGGGTGTTGCGCTGATTTCGAGTTCAGTAGGATGCGCGTTGATTCAAGCGTCGAGGCGGCGACGAACACGACTTTTCCAAACGCTTCTTGTTCCTGAAAAGTCACGCGGTCGACGAAGGCGACGCCTTTCGCCCGACCGGTGTCGGGGTCGGTGATGATGTGGCGGACGACCGAGTTGGGCCGAAGCGTCATCCGCCCGGTCGCCGCCGCGAGCGGCAGCGTCGAGACGACCGAATTGAACATCGCGCCGACATCGCATCCTTCACCGCAGTGGCCGCAGTAATGACACTTGGCGCGCCCCTTCATGTGTGCTCCCGGTTGCCCGGTGAGCATTGCCAGGCGCGGCGAAATGACGTGGCGACCGAGTTTCTTCGCGCCGGTGCGGATGATCTGCTCGCCACAGGTGAGCGCCATCGGCGGCATGAAT
>JACDEG010000143.1 GCA_013816505.1 Pyrinomonadaceae bacterium
GGAGTAGAGCGCGCGGTCGGCAGCTTGAAAAAGCAGTTCGCCTTCGGTCACATCGTCGCGCATGTTTTTTGAGAACGTGCGGCTGGCGACGCCGATGCTGACGGAGAGCGACCCTTTAGGAAACTCACGCCCGTCGAGCGTGGGCGCAAGGCGACGCACTTCAGTCGCCAGTTCTTCGGCAACGGCGGCGTATGCTGGTGTCGCACGGGGAAGGGCGATCACAAACTCGTCGTCGCCGTAGCGACACGCGACCGCAGCAGTGGGCAGAGAGCAGGCGATGGTGTGCCCGACGGTACGCACTGCTTCCGCGCCGGCGAGATGACCGTGCGTGTCATTGAGTGTTTTGAGACGGTCAAGGTCAAGCACAAGGAGCGATATTGGCGCGCTCGTGTACCGCGCTTGCCGCACCATGCGCGCCAGATGCATTTCAAACGAGCGCAAGTTGTATAAGCCCGTCAAATCGTCGGTCGAAGCCAAGACGCGCAGTTGTTCGGCATCGTTAATCATCTTCGCCGTGACGACCCCGACGATCAGGAACAGGCTGATTTGAACGATGTCAGCTTCGGCATACTGCCAGCGCATCAGACTCGGGTCGGTGAGATGATAGAGCAGCACGGCGAGGAGCGCGACCGGCACTCCCCCCGCGCGTTTGAAGCGCGTCGCAGCATAGATTATCGGCAGGTAGTACAAGTGCTGCACCGGCGGGGTGGCGGTCAAGTTGTCTAACCAAGCGATGAGCAGCAACGCGACGGCGATGACGAGCCACGCCCAAACAGCGCGGAGCCGTCCACGCTCGCCGCCAGCTTCGACAATCACCGTGCTGTTGCTTGCGGTCAGTCGCATCGAACTTCACTCTCGAACGAGACTAAGATTCGAGAATTCCAGAGCAAACAACATTCCACAAAATCGCCGCGCTTGGTATGGAGGTTGCCCCGAACCAACCGCGCGCAAGATAATTGCCTCTCTGAATAACTCGACCTCAAGCGAAGGATGTGGATGGATATGCGAAAAGCTTTGGTCTGGTTCGTGGCGTTCACGACGCTCGGTAGCGGACTCGTCAACATCTACTCGGTGATTGGCGACAACCTGCCGGAGCGGAGTGCCGTACTTGAAAAGTTTTTTCCGCTGGAGTTTCTGCAACTCTCGCGTTCGCTCGTGCTCGTCATCGGCTTCGCGCTCGTCATCTCGTCCGTCAACATCTACAAGCGCAAGCGGCGAGCCTTTTGGGTTGTCGCCGCGCTCGCCTGTCTCTCGATTCTGTTCCACTTGACGAAGGGCATTGATTACGAGGAAGCGTCGCTTTCCCTTGCGCTGCTCGGCGTGCTGTTCGTCGCACGCCGGAGTTTTACCGTCAGAAGCAGCCTGCCCGACTTGCGTCTCGCCGCCGTCCGCGCGTTCATCGCCGCGCTCGTCGTGACGGCTTACGGTGTCGCGGGATTCTGGCTACTTGATGAAATGGAGTTCGGCATCAACTTCCACATCGGCGACGCCTTCCGCCGCACCGTCGCGGTGATGTCGCTCGTCGGCAACCCGCGGCTTGCTCCGCAAACAAGGTACGCTGCGTGGTTTGCCGATTCACTCTACATGCTGACGTTCACCGCGATTGCTTACGCCGGACTCGCACTCTTCCGTCCCGTCATCTACCGCTTCCGCACACTCCCGCAGGAACGCGCCCGCGCCGCGAAGATACTCGAAGCTCACGGTCGCTCGTCGCTCGACTACTTCAAGCTGTGGAGTGATAAGTCTTACTACTTCTCCGCATCGGGAAACAGTTTTCTCGCCTACGCGGTCGGCAACTCTTACGCGATGGCGCTCGCCGACCCGGTCGGAGTGGAAGAAGAAATCGAACCGCTTGTGCGCGCCTTCGTCGGGTTCTGCCAAGACAATGACTGGAGCGTCGCGTTTCATCAAACGCTGCCGGACTTGCTCCCCGTCTATCAACGACTCGGCTTTCGTAAACTGAAAATCGGCGACGAAGCGACGGTTGATCTGACGCGCTTCAGTCTTGAAGGCAAGGAGCATAAGAAACTGCGGAGCAACGTCAACAAGTTTGAGAAAGAGGGCGTGCGCTTCGTCAAATACGAGCCGCCGATTGCAGACGAAGTGTTGCGGCAAGCCAGAGCGGTCTCCGACGATTGGCTGCGGATTCCCGGAAGGCGCGAACGCACGTTTTCGCTCGGCTTGTTCGACCTCAATTACATCCGGCAGACGCCGCTCGTCGCCGCGCTCGACAAAGACGGGCGCATGGTCGCGTTCGCCAATCGCATTCCTTCGTACCGGCAAGGCGAAGCGACGATTGACCTCATGCGCCACCAGACGGATGCGCCGAACGGCACGATGGATTACTTGTTCACGAAGCTCTGTCAGTTGTGCAAAGAGGAGGGCTACAAAACTTTCAGTCTGGGACTGGCTCCGCTCACCGGATTCACCGAACACGAGCAGGTTTCGCCTGAAGAACGCGCCGTACATTTCTTCCTGCAACATCTCAACTTCCTTTTCAGCTATGCGGGCTTGCGGCAATACAAAGCGAAGTTCGCCGACTCTTGGGAGCCGCGATATCTCATTTATCAAAACGTGCTGCGACTTCCACAAGTCGCGCTCACCCTGACGAAAGTTTCGGAGCTTAAAGGAGTAAGACACCGATGATCTGTTCTTCCATTGCTTATATCTCGCGCCAAAAATGGCGCGCCACGATTCATCGAGTCGTCAGTTTAATGTTGCTCGCCTCGTTGCTCGTCCCGCAGTTCGCGTGTTCGCGCCCGTTGCCGCCCGCTGGCAAGAACACGCTCGTCATCCGCGGGCAGCAACAGGACAGCTACTTTTATCCGGCGGCGAACGGCATCAAGAACGCGCCGAAGGTTCTGTTCTTGTGCGGCGACGGCGGCTGGAACGGCTTCGCGCTCGACATCGCGGCGGAGATGGCGCGAAGCGGCTACGACGTTTACAGCTTCGACACGAAACGCTACTTGGAGAGCTTTACGACCGACAACGCCGCGCTCTCGGAGCAGGACGTGATGAACGATTTAGCGGAAGTCGCCAAGTGGATGCAGACCCGTTGGCGCGAACGCATCACGCTCGTCGGCTGGTCGGAAGGCGCGGGACTCGTCGTGTGTGCCGCCCGCCCGACCACAAGAGCAGTTATAACGGCGTCGTCGCCTTCGGCTTACCCGACAAGACCGAACTCGGTTGGAGTTGGCGAGATGGCGTTACATATGTGACCGGCGACGATCCGAACGAACCGATGTTCGACACGATTAACTATCTGCCTAAGATCGCGCCGCTGCCACTTGTCGTTATCCATTCGAGTGGCGATCAATTCATGACGAACGAGATGGCGCAAGAGATGTTTGCGGCGGCGAATAATCCCAAACAGTTCAAGTTGGTCGAAGCCAGCAACCACAGCTTTTCCGGCAATACCGATGGCTTCTTTCAAATCCTGCGCGAGTCGCTTCAATGGACGAACAGCAACCCGACGTGAACAAGCTCGGCGGCGCTGGCGACACGCCTTCAGCTTCGTCAAAAAGATCGTGGCTTAAACCCGCGCTCGGCTACCTTTTTGCCGCCGTGTGCCTCGTCTGGGTCTTCCATGACGTTGACGTGCGGGACGTTTGGCGGCACGTCCGAAATGTAAATCCGTGGTGGGTCGCGGTGGCGATTTTGTGCGACGTGCTCGGTTACGTGTGTCAGGGTGTGCGCTGGTCGCTGCTGCTGCGCCCCGTCGGGCGCGTGTCAACCGCGAAGTCAACGCAGGCGATTTATGCCGGACTCTTCACGAACGAGGCGCTGCCGTTGAAGGCGGGCGAACTCGTGCGCGCCTACCTCATCGCGCGATGGCTGCGGGTTAAGCTGTCGGCAATCGTTCCTTCGATGCTCGTGGAACGATTGCTCGATGGCATCTGGCTCGTGTTCGGGCTAGCGCTGGCAATGATCTTCTTGCCGTTGCCCCGCAACCTGCTCGAAGCCGGAGACGCCCTCGGCATCGTGCTCGTGATCGCTACCGGAATGTTCTTCTACGTGATCGCACGCCGGAGCAAAACGACAATCGCCACCGCCGCAGTCAACGAGCACAGACCGCGCGAATCGAAAACTTGGAAGCCTCTTCGCTCAATGAGCGCGATGGTCGGGCGCGTCGCCGGCGGGGTGCAAGCCATCGGCTTATCGCGCGACACCTACCTCGCTTTCGCGGCTTCGTTCGTGCTGCTCCTGCTGCAAGCGTTGTCGTTCTGGCTGGTCATGTACGCCTATGGCTTGCGGCGATCATTCTTTGTCGGCGCGGTCGTCTTTCTCATCGTGCATCTCGGCACGGCATTGCCGAACGCGCCTGCCAACATCGGGTCTTACCAATTCTTCACGGTCGTCGGACTCACGCTCTTCGGCGTCGATAAGACTTACGCGGCAGGCTTCTCCGTCGTCGTCTTCATCCTGCTGACGCTACCCTTGTGGCTGCTCGGCTTCGTCGCTTTGAGCCGCAGCGGGACGACGCTCTTGACAGTGCGCGAAGAGATCAGTCGCCTTTATGCGGGCGGTGACGAGCGGGTATGATTGTTGCTCAACAGTTTTGTCGGTGGAAACTACATGGAAGAATTTATCATCCGATATGGACTCGCGGCGATAGCGTTGGTGGCGACAGTTGAAAGCGATCTCGTCTTCATCCTCGCGGGCGTGGTCGCGCATCTCGGTTTGTTCAACCTTCCCACAGCCGCGCTCGCTGGAGGCGCGGGCGCATTCGCGGGCGATTGCGTGTGGTTTTTCGTCGGCAGAAGTCGCGCCGGAACGATTCGCAACTCGCGCGCGTACCGGAGAGTCGGCGCGCGGGTCGAAGGACTCGCCGACCGCTTCGGCGCGTGGCAACTGATCCCCGCGCGCTTCATCTTCGAGACGCGCGCCGTCAGCATCTTGTTTTGGGGGATGCGTGGACTCTCGTTCTGGCGCTTTGCCGCGATTGACTTCTTGGGGTTGTCTGCTGGCGGCGACGGCGTTTTGGCACGCTCGGCTATCTATTGAGCGGCAGCGCCGCGTGGCTCATTGGTGAAGTCAAGCGAGTGGAATTTTGGCTGCTCGGCGCGCTCCTCATCTGTGGCGGCTTCGTCGTGTTGCTCCGGTTTGCCGCGCAGCGCCAAAGGAAAACAATCTGATGCGTTCGCTGAAACTCCACACGAAGACGACTTTGCTGGCGTCGGCAATCGTCGTGTTCGTGCTGGCGGCGATGCTGTGGTTTGTCAGCGTGAGGGTCGCGGAATTTGTGCGCCAAGAGCAAAGGGAACTCGCCGAACTGCAAGCGACGACTCTCGCCGAGCATCTCAGTAACAATCCACAGGCGCGCGACGCCGACACTTTGACGCGCACGGCGCAACTCGTCCGCGAAGGTCGCCCGCGCATTGCGACGGTGCGTATTTGGGAGCGTGACGGGGGAGTATTCCGCGAAGTTACGGCAGCGCACGGCAGCCTTCCCGCCACAGAGATACCGGAGGAGACGCGCACCGCGCTCAGGAGCGGCGCCGCCACGCGCAGCATCGCGCCGCACGACACGAAGCAGAATGAACAGGGTCTATCGGGCGATGCTCAAGCGAGCGGTGAAGATGGATCGCTCTACCGCGTCTTCGCGCCCGTCATGACTGATGGACGTGTCAGTGGCGCGGTTGAGATCGTCGAACGACTCGATGACGTGCCGACCGTCGCCATGCGCTACCGCCGGACCGCCGTCTGGCTCGCCGTCGGCGGCGTGGCGCTCATCGGCTTAACCTTCCTGCTCTTGTTTCGCTTCTTCGTTGATCGCCCCGTCGCGCGTTTGCTCAATGCGATGCGGCGCGCGGAGGCGGGCGACTTCGAGGCGGCGTTGACAGGCGGCGAAGCCGAAGTTCATGACGAACTCGGCAGACTCGCCGCCGGTTACAATCGAATGATCGGGCGCGTGCGCGAGATGACGAAAGAGCGCGAGCGGCAGCAGGCGATTTTAGAAGAGCGTGTGAGGGAGGCGACGCGGGAACTCGCCGAACGCAACATTGAACTTGAAGCAGCGAATGATAACTTGGAAGCGGCGAGTCAGGAATTGTGGCAGACGACGCGCCGCTTGACGCAACTCGAACGCTTGGCGGCAGCCGAGCAGACCGCCGCACAGTTCGCGCATGAAGTCGGCACGCCCCTCAATCTCATCAGCGGACACATTCAACTGCTTCAGATGAAGTGTGCCGACGACGAGCGCGCCGCCTCTCGTTTAGACCTCGTCGGCGAGCAGATCGAGCGCATCAGCGGCATCGTCCGCCGGATGCTCGACCGCACGCGCCCCGAAGCCGTCACACACACGGCGCTCGATCTGGCAAGCCTGCTGCGACGCACCTGCGACGCGCTCCTGCCGACGATTGAAGCACAGGGGGTTCGTCTCATTGATGAGATCGGTGAGCTGCCGCCCATCAACGGCGATGCCGACCGTTTGCAGCAAGTCGTCATCAACCTCACGAACAACGCGCTCGACGCGATGCCCGAAGGCGGTGAATTGCGCATTAGCGCGAAAGCCGCTTCTTCTTCATCCGTGATCGTTGAGTTTGCCGACACCGGCGTCGGGATGATGCCGGAAGCGCAGGCGCGTATCTTCGATCCGCTCTACACGACGAAGGAGCGCGGGCGCGGCACCGGCTTGGGGCTGGTCGTCGTGCGCCAAGTGATGCGCGAACACGGCGGGGAGGTGGAAGTGGCGAGCGAGGCGGGGAAGGGCGCCGAGTTTCGCTTGTCGTTTCCCGTCGGCGAGGAGAGGATTAACGGTGCGAAGTGAGGCGCGAACGATATGAAACGGATTCTGGTAGTTGACGACGACAAAGCGTCGTGCGAGCTATTGAGCGAGATTTTCGCCGAGCAGAATTGGCAGACCGCGACGGCGCAAACTCCCCGGCAGGCGCGCGAACTTGCCGCCGCCACGCCCTTCGATCTGGTCGTCAGCGACATCAACTTGGAGGCGGACGAAACCGGCTTGGATTTGTTGCGTGCCTTGCGGGAGACCGCGCCCGTCATCCTCGTCACCGGCTTCGGCTCGCTCGAACGGGCGGTCGAGGCGACGCGCGAGGGCGCATACGACTTCATCTCGAAGCCGTTCAAAGTCGCGGAAGTCGTCGAGACGGCGCGGCGCGCGCTGCACCGGCGCGGGTTGGAGGGAGCGGCAGAGCCGGAAGCGAGGGGACAACATGACGACATCGAAGCCTTCATCGTCGGACGCGCGCCCGCGATGGTCGAACTCTACAAGGAGATCGCGCGCGTCGCGCCGAGTCGCGCGACCGTGCTCGTCACCGGCGAGTCCGGCACGGGCAAGGAACTCGTCGCGCGGTCGCTGCACAAGCACAGCCCGCGCGAGCATCGTGTGTTCGTCGCGGTCAACTGCGGCGCGCTCACCGAATCGCTGTTGGAAGCGGAACTGTTCGGCGCGATGAAGGGCGCGTACACGGGCGCGAATGTTGACCGCAAAGGTTTGTGGGAAGAAGCCGAAGGCGGCACGCTCTTTTTAGATGAAATCGGCGAGACGAGTCCGGCGATGCAGGTGAAACTTCTACGCGCGTTGCAGGAGGGCGAAATCAGACCGGTCGGCGCTTCACGCACGAAGCATGTGGATGCGCGGATCGTCGCGGCGACTAACCGCAACCTCGAAACAGAAGTCAAAGAGGGACGCTTCCGCGAAGATTTGTTCTACCGCTTGAGCGTCGTCACGCTCCACATGCCGCCGCTTCGTGAGCGGCGTGGCGACATCCCGCTCCTCGCCGAGAAGTTTTTGCAGCGCGCCGCGGCTGAAGGAGGGCAACGCTTACGCCTCACGGACGACACGCTCGCGCGGCTCGCGGCTTACGACTATCACGGCAACGTGCGCGAACTGCAAGCCGCCATCGAATACGCCGCTCTGCACGCGCGCGACGGCGAAGTGACGGTTGATGATTTGCCCGCCAGGTTGCAGTCCGAAGAAGTGCGCGCGGCGGCGAAGCGTTCACCGCTCACGGAACTTTACAGCGACCTCGTGCCGCTCGAGGAAATCGAACGCCGCTATCTTTTGTACGTCCTCGAAGCCACCGGCGGCAACCGCTCGCGGACGGCGGAGATCATGGGCATAGACCGCCGCACGCTCTACCGGATGGCAGAGCGGTTCGGGATCAAGCTTGAGCACGAGTAGCGAATTTAACATTGCCCCTCTAACGCGCAAGCCGGTCAAGTTCAGCGCCTATCAATGTCAGTTGCTGCCGCGCTCGATTGATGTCGCCGCGCTCGATCTGTGTTCTCGCTTCAGCAATTTCGCGCGCCACCTCTTCGAGTTGTAGTCGGAGTCGGTCGCCGTCAGTTCCCGCCGGAACGTCTGCGCGGAGGCGCGTGAGAATGATGCGATGCGCGTTGTCAAGCGCCTCCAGCGCCGCGTGGCGGTTCGGCTCGCGGAAGCGCACAAGAGAGCGGGCGATGCAATCTCCCGCCGCTTCGAGGTCACGGTCGGATGTGACGACAGGTTGCGGCGGCGGTGAACCGTAGGAGACGAAGCGCGCGTTAGTCGTCGGTGATTTTGCGGAGCGCGGAAGCGTCGTCACGGTTTCATCATTTGGGCGCGAGGCGCACGCCGTTGAAAATAACAGCCACGCGCCGCACAGCGCGGTGAGCGCCACCGTGCTTTGCTTGAAAGCGTTACTCCGTGCCGGACTGCTCCCGGAAATCATCGTCCTTGTCCCTTCGTCTTCCGCCCATCTCGTCGCTCATACTTAAGTTGGTTTTCTTAATAAGGAAGGGCGCGGCTGACCTCTTGTCGCCCGCGCCCTCTTTTCTTCGTCTGCCCGCCTGTAATTCGCCGCGCGTCCCCTCCTGCTGGCAATTAACTCTTTCGTGTCGCGGCGGTCGTCGTTGACGACTTCATGTTTGCCTTTGCGTGGCGTGCGACGGTGCGTCGGTGATGCTTGCGCCCGCGTGTGTGACGCGCGGTGCGCGATTTCGCCGCCTGTGCTGTGTCTTCCTTCTTCGCCATTGCCGCTTGTGGCGGTGAAGTCTTGCTCGTGTTCGTCTTGGGCGTGTTCGCCATTGCGAGGCTTCCGAAACTCAACACTGCCATCATCGCTGTTGCCAATCCGTATGTGCGTCTCATCGCTTTTCCGCTCCTTCGCATGATGTGCGCGTTGCCTTCGCTCGCGCTATTGTTTTCTTGTTTCTCAATTGAAGCCGGATGACTGTTTGTGGCCGGGGCACCAGTCCTTCGCTTCGCTGCTCATTCAATCATCCGGCTTCGTTGCTGCTGCTTCCCACGCTTTGTCCGAAGTGCAACGGGTGTGCCATTCGTCGAGCGAACTGAAGAGAGGAAATAGTTGTCGTTTTCGGAGTCGTGAGCGTTGAATGCCTGGGTCTGAGGTGTGGCGGTTGTGTGCGGAGACGCAAGGATGCCACACACGAAAAGTCAAAGCGGGTGCAGCCGGGTCGAAGCGGCGACGGTGTGTGTGTTGAAGGGTTCATACTTTAGTTTGTTTTTGCCAGCCCGTCTGACGCCGTACAGTAAATCCACCTCGCGTATTGATGCCGCGTGTGCGACGGCATAGGGGTTGCCCTCTGGCGGGGTGAACACAGAGAGCGGTTCGTGCGGTTACTTTGAAAACAAGGCAGGTGACAACAGATGTTCGGAATCAATCAAGACTTAGACCCTGCGGCGCGACCTCAGCCGTTCACCGGCAGACACATCTTCGGGCGTTCGGAGATTGAATCGCTCGTGCGCTGCTACGGTGCTAACACCAGTTCTTACGTCCTGCTTGAAGGGACGAAGCGTTACTTTATGTCACACCGGGCGCGCGGCTTCATCGCCTACGAGGTGCGCGCCGGAGTCGCCGTGATCGGCGGCGATCCGGTGTGCGCGCCGCGGGACGCCACCTCGCTGCTTGAGGATTTTATGCGGGCGATGGAGCCGCGCCCAATCTGCGCGTACCAAGTGACGGAGGAGATGTTGAAGGCGTTCCGGCGGGTAGGATTCGACGACGTACAAATCGGCAACGAAGCCGTCTTCGACCTCACCCGCTTCTCGCTCGCTGGCGACGAGATGGAGATGATCCGCACGAAGGTCAACAACGCCCGGCGGTCAGGCGTTCGCGTCATCGAGCACTATCCGTGCGCGCCCGGAGCCAGAACCCTTAACAGCGAGTTACAGTGGCTCAACATTAAATGGTTATGCTGGAAAGGGAAGCGTGAAAAAGGTTTTCTCGTCGGCAGGCTCGACCTCGAACGGCGCACCGCGAAACGCTATTTCGTCGCCCGCTCCGGCTGCGCGATGGGACGCATCGAGGCGTTCATCGTCTGTGAGCCGATCTACGGGCGCAATGGGTATCACCTCTCCATTACGCGCCACCGCGCGGACGCGGAGCCGGGCACGATGGAGTTGCTGACGACGGAGATCATCGAACGCCTCGCCGCCGAAGGATGTCTCGTGGCTTCACTCGGCATCGTCCCGCTCGCCAACTTGGACGACCCGGACTTGGCGCGTCACCCCCGCCTCGCGCGCCTGATGCGGTTCACTTACGAACGAATCGAAGGGGCGGACGACTTCAAGTCTCTCTTCCGGGACAGAGCGCAATACCGCCCGCACGCTTGGGAGCCGCGCTACTTGTGCTTCCGCTCACGCCTCTCGCCGAGCATGTTGTACGCAACTTGGCAGGTGCGCGATGCCGCCACGTCGGCGGAGATGCTGCGCTCGGTCGTCAGTCGCGCAGTTGGCGATCATCGCCCTCTCCAAGAAATGAGTCTCAAGCAAAAGTTCCAAGTGACGGCTGCTTCTTGCCGGCACGCGGCAACGTTCGTCGCGGGGTTCTGTGCGGCAGTGTTGCTGCTTTGAAATCTTGCTCATGGGTTGAAAGAGGAGAGACAGCTTCTTTAATAGAACCCGGCGAGAAGGTGTCGCCATCGCCAGCACATCAGATGACGTGTCGCAAGTTGAAGCGCGAACGGGCGTCAGCACGGGCACTCATCGGCTGTCGAGCAACTCACGCCGAAGGTCGGCAAGCTGGCGCGACAATGTGTCGAGTCGCTCAACGATTGGGGCAAGTTCGGATTGCTTTTCCGCACTTTCAGTTGTCTGTCCTGAGGGTGATTTACCTTCGATGAAGAACGTCCCGCCCGGCTCCAACGTGCAGGAGTTGATATCTTCGAGTTTGGCGAAGCCCTGCCGGCGAGCGACCGTCAGGAGTTCGGATTCGGTCAAGAGTTCTTTCGCCAACCCCTCACGGCGCACCGCGCCGTTCTCGACCAGCACCGTTGGCGTGCCTTCGAGCAGTTGGTCGAGGCGACGGTGGCGGAAGATAAAGCGCACGACAAGATAGTTGATGGCGAGCAGCGTCAACGCGCCGATGAGTCCGCCGGTGACGGAGTTGTCGTTGCCGATGAAGGCGTTCTGCACGGTGTTCGCGAGTGATAGCAGCACGACGAGGTCGAACGGATTTAGTTGAGCGAGTTCGCGTTTGCCGAAGACGCGCAGCAGCAGGACGAGCGCGAAGTACACCAGCACGGTGCGGATGACTTTATCGGCAACCGGCAACGAAAGCTCGAACATCTCGCGCCACATCTCTGCGTTCCATAACTCGGACGCCAGAGCAATCAACATAAGCATAAGTCGCAATCTCCTCAAGGGCTAAGTGAGCAAATCAATAACTATCACCGAAGACAATTCACCGTCGAATCGGATGTGATAAGGAAAAAGAAATCATGTGCGAGTTCACGATGAAAATGAAGCGACCTTATCAGTCTGTTAATCCTCCGTTTATCTTCGTCAGCGTAAATTACCACCTGAATGAGCGAAGCGAAGAGTGAACGTGCGTTTCTGGGTATGACGTTCGCGCGCCTCCGGCGAGTCGTCGAATCAATTCTATTCTTAGGTTTGGCGGGCGCGACAGGCGCGTTGTTCTTCTTCGCGTGGCTGGCTGAGGAAGTCCTCGAAGGTGAGACGCAGCGTTTCGATGAAAGCGTGCGCGTCGCTGTTCATAGTTTTGCTACGCCTTCGCTAACTGTGCTGATGCACGGCATAACAACGCTCGGTTCGACAACTCTACTGATTACGATAGGCGTTTGTGTTGCTTTTGCGTTCATGCTCGTCGGTTGGCGTCGCGGCGTGGTGTTGTTTGCGATTACGATGGCGGGCGCGATTATCCTTAACGCTGCACTCAAGTTGAGCTTTCACCGCGCTCGACCCGTTCCGTTTTTCGACACGCCGCTCCCGTCTTCGTACAGTTTTCCGAGCGGACACGCGCTCTTTTCGGTCTGCTTCTATGGCGTGCTGGCTTGGCTTATCACCGCACGAATACACAGACGCGCTACACAAATTTCAATCTGGACGCTGGCGGTCTTTCTAGTTTCGCTTATCGGTCTGTCCCGTATCTATCTTGGCGTGCATTATCCAAGCGACGTGCTTGCCGGCTATGCCGCAGCATTTGTCTGGCTTGTTGGGGTGACG
>JACDEG010000598.1 GCA_013816505.1 Pyrinomonadaceae bacterium
GCGATGTGACACGGAAACGGTCACGCATCGTTCGGAGGGGGGCCGTTGGAAAAGTACCTACAAGGTAACTCGCTGGCGGCCTACCCTACGCAAAAGGTGAGAGAAGTTTTTGATTTGGCTCTGCGTCATGCCGCAGCCTAAGTCGAGAAAGGAAGCGATATTGCTACCGCTTCCGCAGGGTGGCTGGATGGGATTGCTCCCATCCAGCCCCTAAGAACGCAACGTGAACCTTGTAAGAAGTTGGTACGTGTGCTCGGTGTTCTGTGGGCTGTATTTCTTTATCCTGTGTACCCTTTGTGCCTCTCTCGTTAAATCAGTCTCAGAGCTTCGTCTGCCATGATTTAGCAAGCACCCAAGCAAAAGATGTTCAGGATCAGGATTGAACAACAACCATCGAACAGTTTCCAGTTTTAAGTTTTGAACTGAAAACCGAAACTGAAAACTTAATACTGTTTACTTTTGCCTTCCAACATTTGCCTTCCTGCTTATATACTGCGGCGCGTCGTTGATTGACACATGTCGCGCGCCACTTTTCATCCGTCACCTAACCTCTCGCGTTGCTGTTCATAGGGCTTTCCTCACACTTCAGGAGGATACACAGATCATGAGCGCAGACGTTATCTTCGAGCCGGTGAAATTTCGTCACCTCACCATTAAGAACCGCATCTTCCGCTCGAACATCTCAGGGCGCTTCGACAACTACGACGGTTCCGGCACACAGACGCGCATCAATTGGGAATTGAAGTTCGCGCAGAATGGTGTCGGCGCGATCATCTCGTCGTTTGTGCCAGTACAGATGCGCGGGCGCATCGTCCCGAACTACGCCACGATTGACTCTGATCAGCGCATCCCGTTCTGGCGCGAACTGGGCCGGCGCATCCACGAACACGACTGCAAGTTCATCATGCAACTCAGCCACGGCGGCAGGCAGCGAGACATTCAAGGCATCGAGTTCCAGAAAGGCCTGAGTTCAACCGACAAGACCGAACCGCTTCACGGCTTTGAATGCGAGCGGATGACCACGGCGCAAATAAAAGAGACGGTGCAAGCATTTGCCGAAGGCGCACGACGCGCCCGCGAAGCCGGATTGGACGGCGTAGAGCTTCACGGCTCGAACGGATACCTGATTACGCAGTTCTTAAGCTCCGCGATCAATGACCGCAAGGATGAGTATGGTGGCTCGCTCGCGAATCGCGCCCGCTTCCTGCTCGACATCGTGCGCGCGATTAGATTGCGGGTCGGTGCGGACTTTCACCTTCAAGTAAAGCTCAGCGCGACCGAGTACAACGACGCGATGATTAGCTCCGAAGGCAAAGGCAACACGCTCGCTGATTCGCTAAAGGTATGTAAGTGGCTTGAAGAGGTGGGCGTGGATGCGATCCACGTTTCGACCGGCAGCTTTTTTCCACACCCGCGCAACCCTGCCGGGCCGCTTCCCCTGCAAGAGTTCATCAAGAGCTACGACACGATGCTTTCAAGTGGCGTTCACACGCTGCGCAACTATCTGCTCTTTCGCTCGAAAATCACGGGCAAGATTTTCGAGTCGCGTTGGAACCGTGCCGCCGGCAAGATCATTGAAGGCATCAACCTGCCGGATTCACGCGCCATCAAGCAAGCGGTGAACATTCCTGTCCTCTGCACGGGCGGCTTTCAAACCGCGTCAATCATCCGGCAAGCGATTGAGAGCGGCGCATGCGACGCGGTGACGATTGCGCGCCCGCTTGTCGCTAACAACGACCTCGTTCGACAGTTCGCGCAAGGGCGCGATCAGCCCGCCGTGCCATGCACCTACTGCAACAAGTGCCTCGTCAACGTCGTCGAAAACCCGCTCGGCTGCTATGACGAAACGCGCTACCGCACGCGCGAAGAGATGGTCGCGCAGATCATGTCAGTCTTCGATCCACCGCCGTTTGTTTGAAAAGCAATGGGTGACGAGTGAGGCGCGACTGGCTCCCACTCGTCAGCTTCCATCACGCACTCTCTGAAGATGAAGCTTCGTTCTTCAACTCGACGGTGGCGTTCGGGATCACCGCGTCTTTTTCATCGGTCACGGTGCCGATTAACTGGCCGGTCAGTGACTGGGCATGACCCGCGCCAGCGCCGCTCGAGCAGCAGAGCGACAATCGTTAACCCGCAGGCGAGCAGTCTGCGCATAGTCACACACCACGTCCTGAAATAAGGATAGTGCTTCTTTGTTTCCGTCACCGCGCCGGTTCGGCGATCATGCGGACAGTGTCGACAAGTCGCTCGACTTCTTCCTCGGTCGTGTAACATGCGCAACCGGCGCGCACCAGTCCATCCTGAGTCCGCCCCAACTTCTCAATTACCGTCGTCGCGTAAAAGTCACCGTTCGACGCGAACACTCCCCGCTCCACCAATCTTCGTGAGACCTCGGTTGATGTCATGCCTTCGACGATGAAGGCGACGGTCGGCGTGCGCGGCGCGTCGGGTGGCGGGCCGTACATCCGCACTCGTTCAATCGCGGACAAGCCTTTCCACAACTGCATCGTCAATGCGCCGCCGCGAAAATGTAATCCGTCGAACGCCGCGCGCAGACGTTCGCGCCGCGTCGGGGCGGTGGCGAGCGAGGCGAGAAAGTCGACCGCCGCCGCCGCGCCCGCCATCCCTTCGTGATTCTGCGTCCCGGTCTCGGCGCGTTCCGGCGCGGAGTCGGGCGCAGGGATGAGTTTCGGAACATCGAGAGACGCGAGCAGGTCATGCCTGCCGTACAGTACGCCGATGTGCGGGCCGTAAAATTTATAAGCCGAGCAACTGAGGAAATCGCAATCGAGCGCGCGCACGTCAACCAATTCATGCGGCGCGTAATGCACGGCGTCGACGAAGATTTGCGCGCCAGACGCGTGCGCCATCTCCGCCGCGCGCCGCACGTCCGTGATCGTCCCCAAAGCGTTTGAGGCCGCGCCGATGGCGACCAGCTTCGTCCGCCCGTTCAACTGTCGCTCGAAGTCGTCCCAATCAAGCTGCCCCGTTTCGGGAATCATCTTCGCGACGCGCACATTGACGCCGCGCTCTTTTTCAATCGCCCGCCACGGCGCGACGTTGGCGTGATGATCGAGTTCCGTTACGACAACTTCGTCGCCGCGTTCGTACCCGCGACCGAGCGCACGCGCGAGATGAAACGTGAGCGTTGTCATATTGGCGCCGAACGCAATCTCGTTCGGAGAGGCATTGAGGAAGTCGGCGAGCGCGCTCCGTGCCTGGTCAATAATCGCGTCGGTTTCAGTGCTGGTCGGAAACGCCCAGTGCGTGTTGGCGTTGTGATGATAGAGATAATCGCCCATCGCTTCGACGACGGCGCGCGGCACCTGCGTCCCGCCGGGGCCGTCGAAGTAAGCGATCACATGATCGTTATGCGTGCGTTCGAGCGCGGGGAAGTGTCGTCTGATTTCAGTGGTCGAGGCGAGCTTCGTTTGGGTTTGCGGAGCGGTATTGGTCATAAGAGTTTTAAATTCTTCAGGATGATGCTTGGTTGGTAATTTTTAACACAGAGGCATGGAGGATACACAGAGAGCACAGAGAAAACCTCAACTCTCTGTGCTCTCCGTTGCGGAAAGTATGAAGTTACAGTATTAGCGTGTGCAAGTAGTTGACAAGCAGTGAGAAAAGCTATCCTCGCCGTGCAGGAGGCACGCGATGGAGAGCATCAAGTTACTGGCCCGCAACGGC
>JACDEG010000599.1 GCA_013816505.1 Pyrinomonadaceae bacterium
GTATTGCCGTGGCTACATTCAGCACTGGCTTGAGGGCGATGTCATCCCGGAGGGGAGCGCACAGAAGATCCTCCGCGCCGCCGATCAAATCTTGAAGGCCGGACGCGCTCAGGCAACCGAGAACAACAATTGACTTTGCGACCGAGGGGCGCGCATTCGACATCACGCGCGAAATAAGTGATGACGCAAGCATCGTGTAAAAGCGAACCAGCCCGAATGACTATCTCTTTAAGCTTCCCCGCTTCTTCTCATTCGGCATCACCAATACGTCGCCGGGTTGACAGTCGAGCGCCAGGCAAATCTTTTCGAGATAGTCGAACCTCATCGCTTGCAATTGACCGTGTTTGAGCTTCCATAGCGCCGAGTGGCTTATGCCCGTCTCTTTTGCCAGCCAATAAAACGTGTGCCCGCGATCTGCTAACAATTTCTCCAACCGGACTTCGATCATAGGCGGTATATACCACGACGGAAACTATTTCTCAATAGGGAGCATAATATTGTTGACATTATTTCCCATTTGGGAGTATAATCCGAAACAGATAACAGTCAACTTTGAATGAAAGGGGTCGCGACGATGGAGACGATCAACGAGCAGAAATTCGCACTGGTTGTTGAGCAGGCGATGACGAAAACGAGGGACAGCAAACGCTGGCAGAACGCCATCCGCCGCGCGGCGGAGATGATTCAGACCAACCCCTTTACGCACTGGACGGGGAGCGCCTTATTGATTTGGAGCGACTCAGGCGAGATTTACGAGGCGAGCAAGGTTTGCCAGTGCCGAGCATTCACCAAGCACCAGCCGTGCAAGCACCGCGCGGCTTACCGGCTCGTGCAGCGCTACAATGAAACATCGCACTAAAGCAGCGGGCTACGAAAGCGTTCGCAGCGCTCGCGTAGCCCTTCACACCAAACTTTCGCCCTGACAGGAGAAACATTGATGTTACGCCAAAACTCTATCACCACTCATCTATCCGCGACAACCGCCGCCGCAAGTGCGGCAGCCTTCACCAGCTCAGAGATACGCAGCTTAGTCGAAGCCGCGCATGAGCAGACCTGCATCGCTGGGCGCATCGCGCAGAGCTTCGAGCAACTAGACGAAGTGAGTTTCGCCGACCTCGACGCGATTGCGCGTAACTGCTACTGCGCCGGGCGCACACTCGAAGCGCTCCGCCGGATGTTGGCAGCAAGCGAGGTGGCCGCGTGATGGTTTACCTCATCTGCTTCAGCCGCCTGTACCAGCACGTCCGGCACTATGCCGGTTCAACCACGAACCTCACCGGGCGCATGAAAGTACACTCGCGCGGACAAGGCGCGCGACTGATGGCAGTCATCAAGGACGCCGGCATCGCTTGGCAACTCGTCTCTGCTTGGAAGGTGCATATTCTGATCTGAATGAACACTGATTCTGGAATCTCGTGAACAGTGATTCTGGTCGCCGTGAACACCCTCACACACACAACAACTGCTTGCTCATCATCGTTTTCCAGCGTTCACGCATTTCCATAATTCATGTTCATGGAAAATCAGAATCGGTGTTCACGGAGTGCCAGAATATGCAGAAGGGCGGGCGCAAAGAAGAACGCCTCTTCAAGAACCAGAAGAACGCGGCGAGCGCGTGCCCGCTCTGCCGCCCCGCATATCTTGCCAGGCGAGCCGCACAACTGCGGGCGCGCAAAGAACGACGACCACATGAGGCCGAGAGAAAGGAGGCCGCCTAACATGAGCGCGACCATTGAACGAATTGAATCAACGAGCATTGTCACAGGCACGCATGACCTCATCGCTGAGCTACAACAACGCTTGAGTGCCGGGGAGCGCATCGACAATCCGATGCTGACGGAGATCGCCGACCGGGTTTTCGGCGGCACCCGCGCTCAAGGGAAATACAATTCCCGCGACGCTTACGATGCGCTAGAGGTAGCGGTGAACAAATTCCTGTTAGAAGGCAGGGCGCGAGAACTGATGACGGCGCGCGTAGAGGATGCGCTTGCTAATATTTTGCGACCGCTCACCGGACAGTTGCCCAGACAATCCGACCGCACCCTTGAGCAAGTGGAGTGGCAGCAGTTCTCGACCCCGCCCGCGCTCGCCTACCTTGCGGCCAGAATCTTGAACCTGCTCGCCTCTGACACGGTGCTCGAACCATCAGCCGGAACGGGCAGCCTTGCCATCTGGCCGCGTGCCATCGGTGCGCGCGTCGTCTGCAACGAAATCAGTGCGCGCCGGCGCGCATTACTCCGCGATGAACTCCAATTTGAGACGTACGGCGTTGATGGTGAAATCATTGACGACCTTTTACCCGCCGAGCTTGAACCGACGGCGATCTTGATGAATCCGCCATTTAGCGCCACCGGCGGACGGGTCGCACAGCACCGCACACTCTACGGCGCCAGACACGTCGAAAGCGCGCTTCGCAGGCTTCAAGACGGCGGGCGCTTAGTGGCGATTGTCGGTGAAGGCATGAGCTTTCACCGCCCGACCTTCACCCAATGGTGGCAACGTGTCGCACGCCTCTACCACGTGCGTGCCAACTTCCACTTGAACGGCAACGAGTACGGCAAATACGGCACCACCTTTGACGTGCAACTCCTGGTTATTGATAAGACCGGCACCACACCCGGCGACAACTGGCAAGCTCAACTCCAAAACATCATTTGGGGAGACGCCGAAACTCTCGAAGATGCTTGGGCTGCTTTGCAGGGAGTGGCAGAGCGTTGCGTCACAATAGACGGTCAATCGGATGAGGGCGGAGACGGTCAATCGGATGAGGGCGGCGAAGGCGGCGACGAAACCGTGTTCGTGCCCTATACCCCAGCCAAGCTGAGCGGCGGACGCGAGCACCCGGCGATGATCGTTGAGTCGGCTTCGATGGCCGCCGTGCTCCCGCCCGACATCACGTACCGGCCGCATCTCGCGCCCGAGATCGTCACTGAAGGGAGGCTTTCCGCTATCCAGCTTGAGCGCGTCATCTACGCCGGGCAGCGCCATCAGCAGCGACTACCGGACGGCGCACGCAGCGGCTTCTACGTCGGCGACGGCACCGGTGTTGGTAAAGGCAGGATACTGGCGGGCATGATCGCTGACAATTGGAATCAGGGGCGACAACGCGCTCTGTGGCTGTCGGTCAACAACGATCTGCTGGAATCCACCCGCCGCGACCTTCAAGACTTAGGACTCCGCCATATCCCGCTCGCGCGCATCAACGACTACCCGGCAGCCGGAGACATCACGTTGCCTCACGGCGTTATCTTTAGCTCGTACTCGTCGCTCATCGCGGAAGCCAAATCGGGAGCGCGCCGCCTTGACCAGCTTCAGCACTGGCTGGGGACGGAAGGCATCATCATTCTGGACGAAGCGCACAAGTGTAAAAATGCGTTGGCGGGTGGGCGCGGCGAGCCGACGCAGACCGGCCAGGCCGTGATTGACCTCCAAGACCCGGAGCGCAACCCAGACTACCGGGTTGTTTACTCATCGGCCACCGGAGCGACCGACGTGCGCAACATGGCTTACATGACCAGACTCGGCTTGTGGGGCACAGGGACGGCTTTTCCCGGAGGCTTTCAGGAGTTTATGCAGGAGATCGAAGCGGGCGGCGTCGGCGCGATGGAGATGGTGAGCCGTGACATGAAAGCATTGGGCATGTACGCTTCCGGCTCAATCTCTTTCGGCGTTTGTCCTCAGAGC
>JACDEG010000600.1 GCA_013816505.1 Pyrinomonadaceae bacterium
CGGCGAGGGTTCGATCCCAAACGAGAAGATTAAGAGCGAGGGCTACTGGGCGGCGCTCGGAAATGACGGTATAACGGGGCAACCGATCCCCACCTGCGACTGGATTGACCGTCTCGCTCCGAAGGCGGTGGCCGTCGTCGCCATCGGCACCTGCGCCACGTACGGCGGTATTCACGCGATGGCTGGCAATCCAACCGGCTGTATGGGACTTGCCGATTATCTCGGCTGGAATTGGAAATCGAAGGCCGGACTTCCGATTGTCAACGTGCCCGGTTGTCCGGTGCAGCCCGACAACTTCATGGAGACACTGCTCTACCTGCTGTATCAGTTGGCGGGGTTGGCTCCGATGATTCCGCTCGACGATCAGCTTCGTCCGACCTGGCTCTTCGGCAAGACCGTTCACGAAGGCTGCGACCGCGCGGGCTACTACGAGCAGGCCGACTTCGCCACTGAATACGGCTCGCCGAAGTGTATTGTCAAACTCGGCTGCTGGGGGCCTGTAGTTAATTGCAACGTACCGAAGCGCGGTTGGATGGCCGGCATCGGCGGCTGCCCGAACGTCGGCGGCATTTGTATCGGCTGTACCATGCCCGGCTTCCCTGACAAGTTCATGCCGTTCATGGACGAACCGCCGGGCGCGAAAATTTCTGCTGGCACCATCGGCGTTTATGGTCGGATGATCCGTAAGCTGCGTGCCATCACCAACACAACGGTCAACAAGGAGCCGAAGTGGCGGCACACGGGCAATGAACTGACAACCGGCTACAAGCCGCAGTCCTATTAATTAAGGAGCGACACGAGATGAGTACTTCAACGATAGTTGGTACGAAGGCTCCGGCCAAGCCGCGCACGCTGGTTGACATGAATTGGGACCCGATCACGCGCATCGTCGGCAGCCTCGGCATCTACACCAAAATTGATTTCGCCAACAAGGAGGTCGCCGAGTGTTATTCGACCTCCTCGATCTTTCGCGGCTATAGCATCTTCATGAAGGGCAAGGACCCGCGCGACGCCCACTTCATCACGAGCCGCATCTGCGGCATCTGCGGCGACAACCACGCGACCTGCTCCAACTACGCGCAGAACATGGCCTTCGACGTGAGGCCACCCGCGCTCGGCGAGTGGATCGTCAACCTCGGCGAAGCCGCCGAGTACATGTTCGACCACAACATCTTTCAAGATAATTTGGTCGGCGTGGACTTCTGCGAGCAGATGGTCAAGGAGACCAACCCGAGCGTCTGGGCCAAAGCGCAGAAGACCGAGTGCCCGCACGCGGCGGATCACGGCTACCGCACCATCGCGGACATCATGACGGCCTTGAATCCCTTTAGCGGCGAGTTCTACCGCGAGGCGCTGCACATGAGCCGCCTGACGCGCGAGATGTTCTGCCTGATGGAGGGGCGACACGTTCACCCTTCGACACTTTATCCGGGCGGCGTCGGCACAGTGCCGACCGTGCAACTCTTTACGGACTACATCGTCCGGCTGATGAAGTATGTCGAGTTCATGAAGAAAGTCGTGCCGCTACATGATGATCTCTTCGACTTCTTCTACGAGGCGCTTCCCGGATACGAGAAGGTGGGCGAGCGACGCATCCTGCTCGGCTGCTGGGGTTCATTCCAAGACCCGGCGGTCTGCGATTACAAATACGAGAACATGGACGAATGGGGCAAGGCGATGTATGTCACGCCCGGCGTTATCGTGGACGGCAAGGCGGTCACGCACAATCTGGTTGATATCAACCTCGGTATTCGCATCCTGCTCGGCAGCTCTTATTATGATGACTGGCAGAACGCTGAGACGTTCGTCAAAGCAGATCCACTTGGAAATCCGGTTGACCAACGACACCCTTGGAATCAGACGACGACTCCCAGACCGCAGAAGCGCGACTTCGATAATAACTACACTTGGGTCATGTCGCCGCGCTGGTATCACGAAGGGGAACAGGGCGACGGCAGCAAATACCTTGCGCTCGACACCGGCGGCGGGCCGCTCGCCCGCTTCTGGTCGACGGCGCTCGCGGGCACGGTGGACATCGGCTACATCAAGGCGACCGGCCACAGCGTCAAGATTTATCTGCCGCAGACGGCTCTAAAGCCTGAAGTGGAGTTCGAGTGGAAGATTCCGAAGTGGAGTAACACCATCGAGCGTGACCGCGCGCGCACCTACTTTCAGGCTTACGCGGCCGCCGCCGCCCTCCACTTCGCGGAGCAGGCGCTCGCGGAGTTGCACGCGGGCCGCACCAAAACGTGGGAGCCTTTCAAGGTGCCGGAGAACGCCATCGGCTGCGGCTTCCACGAAGCGGTGCGCGGCGTGCTTTCGCACCACATGGTGATCCGCGACGGCAAGATCGCCAACTATCACCCGTACCCGCCGACGCCGTGGAACGCCGCCCCGCGCGACATCTACGGCACGCCCGGCCCCTACGAAGATGCGGTGCAAAACACTCCGCTCTTTGAAGAGAACGGACAGGACAACTTCAAGGGCATCGACATCATGCGCACCGTCCGCAGCTTCGACCCATGCTTGCCCTGCGGCGTTCACATGTACCTCGGCAACGGCAAGGTCTTGGAGACGCGCCACTCGCCGATGTTCGGCGCAATGAAGTAGAAAAGATGTGACAGGTGACGGGTGACAAGTGACAGGAGCAGAACCTGTCTTCATCCTGTCACCTGTTACCCGTCACCTGTCACTCTCTTATGGAATCTCAACAACTAATTCAGCGGATTGAAGAACTGGTCCGCAAGATCGAGGCGATGTCTGACCCGGACGCGCGCTCTACCGGCGTAGAGCTTCTCCAATCGCTGATGGAACTCAACGGCGCAGGGCTGGAGCGCATGATGGAGTTGACTGCGGAAACGGGAGCGGCGGGGCAGGCTCTCATTGACGGCTTCGGGCGCGATGAGATGGTGAGGGGGTTGCTGCTGTTGTACGGGCTGCACCCGGTCGCTCTTGAGACGCGCGTGGCAGAGGCGCTGGAGAAAGTACGACCCTATCTGCATTCGCACGGCGGCAACGTGGAAGTGCTTGGCATTGAAGACGGCGTAGTCAAGTTGAGGCTTCAGGGAAGCTGCAAAAGTTGTCCCTCGTCGGCCATGACGCTGAAACTCGCCATCGAAGAGGCCATTTACGAAGCCGCGCCTGACGTGACGGCAATAGAGGCCGAAGGAGTATTAGAACCGCCCGCGCCGTCAGGCCTAGTGACTTTGGGGAGAATGAAAAAAGAAGAAGAAGACGCTCCGCAGCAGTCGAACGGTAATGGTCATGGATGGCAGGACGTGAGCGGCCTGACGGCTCTCGCGCAAGGCGCTGTGCAGACTATCGCGGTGTCGGGGCGCGCGCTTCTCTTCTGCCGACTGGACGAAACGTTCTACGCTTACAGCAACGACTGTCCCGGATGCGGCCAGACCTTGCAAGAGGCTTACCTTGAGGCGACCAGCATTGTCTGCCCCGCCTGCAAAGAGCGTTACGATTGCGCGGGGGCCGGGCGCGGACTCGATCAGCCGAGCCTGCAACTTGAGCCTTTCCCGCTATTGATGGAGCAAGGCCGCGCAAAGGTCTCTCTGCCTCATCTGATGACAAGTTGAATTTTACCGGACCTGTCGTGTCGTAATGCACATCTGTTTACGGGACGATCATGTGACGATCATGTAATGAGGAGGATCGAACGATGGACCAAATG
>JACDEG010000601.1 GCA_013816505.1 Pyrinomonadaceae bacterium
TGAGCGGCGAGGGCGTCGAGGAATCGGCGGCGGTGCGCGGCGCGCTACGACGGTTTGGCTTCAATAGCTACATCGATTACCTCGTCAGCATCGCGCGGATGGCGCTTCACGAAGACCTGCTTCCGCACATCAACATCGGCAACGTCACGGCGGACGAGTTGCGCGCGTTGCGAGCCGTCGTGCCGTCGATGGGCATGATGTTTGAAACGAATGATCGCACCTTGCGCGACACCCCGGCCCACCGGCGCGCGCCGGACAAGGAACCCGCGCGGCGGCTTGAAACGCTGCACGCTGCCGGGCAGGCGCGCGTACCATTCACCACCGGACTACTCGTCGGCATCGGCGAAGAACGCGCGGCGCGCGAAGAGACGTTGCGTGCCATCGCCGACGTGCAGCGCCGGTACGGACACATCCAGGAAGTCATCATTCAACCGTTCACGCCACACGCCGGGACGGCGATGGCGGACTGCGCGCCGCCGACCTTTGCCGAGATGTGCGAAACGGTCGCGGTGGCGCGGGAGATTTTGCCGCCCGAAGTCGTCGTCCAAATCCCGCCAAACATTGCGCCGCGTTTGATCGAATTAATCGAAGCGGGCGCGCGCGACCTCGGCGGCATCTCTCCTGACGGGGATCGCATCAACCCGTCTGAACGCTGGCTCGCGCCGTCGCACTACGCCGCGCGGATCGCCCGTCACGGTTTCGCTTTGCAGCCCAGACTCGCTGTCCATGAACGATGGGTCTGCTCCGCATGGCTCGCGCCGGAGACGTTAGAGGCCGTCGCCCGCGTCCGCACTCGTCTGCCGCTCCATTCATTGCCTGGCATGTAGATGACGACCGGTCGATAAGCGGCCAGGCGATGAATTAACAAACTACGGATGATGATCTGATGATCGACGGATACATTCTGACGGGCGGCGCTTCAAGCCGGATGGGGGCGGACAAAGCGCACCTGCGACTCGGCGGATTGAGCTTTGTCGAACGCATTGCGCGGGCACTGAACGCCGTGACGATGCGCGTCAGCGTCGTCAGTTCCAAAGCCGACGCCGAAGTGTGGGGACTGCCGGTCGTGAGGGACGTGCATGCGGGATGCGGTGCGATTGGCGGGGTGCATGCCGCGCTCGCCCACTCGCAGGCAACGTGTGTGGTGATCGTTTCGTGCGACCTGCCGTTCGTCAGCGCCGAACTCTTTGCCAGGCTCGCCTCACTGAGCAACGAAGATAGTCACAAAGTGTGTGACGGTGATCGTGAAAGAGCGCGAGTGGAAGAGAGCCGCGAGATTTTTGACGCCGTGGCGCCGGTTCAAGCCGACGGGTTTCCGCAGCCACTGTGCGCGATCTACCGCCGCGAAGTCTGCCTGCCTGTCACCGAGCGTTTAATAGAACAGCGCGAATTTCGTCCGCGCCGGATGCTTCAGGAAGTACGCACGCGGTGGGTCGGTGAACACGAGCTATCCGACCTCGACGGATCGTCATTCTTTTTTCTGAACGTCAACACGCCGGCGGATTACGCGGCGGCCCGCTCGCTCGCCGACCCAGTGCCGCCTCCGGGTATCAAGTAAAGCTCCATCAAAGTGGTTCATCAATCCACGGACATCGGTTACAATGCCGGCCCATGTCATCTCGACAACGAATCGTCAACCCCATAGTCCTTAAGACTCTTCTTCCCATTGCGGTGCTGGTGGCAGTAGTGTTACTGGTCGCGATGGGATGGCTCGCATACACTGCGGCCCGCCCACCGCAGCGCGCTTACCTGATTACCCCGGAGCAATTCGCCCAGTTCAGTGACCGCGGGTTGAAGGCCACCGAAGAGCAATGGACGAACCGCGACGGCACGTCGGCGCGCGGCTGGTTGTTGCGCGGCGGCACGGACGTCCCGGCGGTGGTGCTGTTGCACCGTTTCGGGAAAGATCGCTCGTGGCTGCTCAACCTCGCCGTCAAGCTGAACGAATCGACCAACTACACCGTACTCTGCACCGACTCGCGCGGGCACGGCCCGAATCCGCCAATCGAGTTGTCCACCTTCGGCACCGCCGAGGCCGAAGATTTAGGCGCCGCGATTAACTTTCTGCGCTCGCTGAAATCGGCGCAAGGGGGCGCGCTCACCACCAAGCAGATCGGGCTGTACGGCGTCGAGATGGGAGCGTACGCCGCTCTGATTGCCGCCACGAACGATCCCGACGTGCGGACGCTCGCGCTCGATTCGGTTCCCGCCTCAGCCGACCAGGTCTTACAGAACGCGGTCGACGCCAACACCGGCCTCAGTAACGTCCTGGTGCATCTGCTCGCGCGGGGCGGCATCCGCGCTTATCTGTTTGGCGTTTACAATAACGCTTCGTCATGCGAGATGGCTTCAAAGCTGAACGACCGGGCGGTGCTGCTGTTGAGCGGCGCCGAGGCGGGCGGCCTTCGCGACTCGACCGCGCAACTCGTTCAGTGTTTCCCGAATCCGGCGAACGTCGAAGCGATTAATGATCTGCCGCTGACCGGATTGAATGCCGGTTCCGCGACCGGCACCCAGGCCGAAGGCTACGACCGCCGCATCATCGACTTCTTCGACCGCACGCTGCGTGCGACTCAGTAGATCAGCCCAGCACTCGTGGAGGTTAGGCAACGGCGGCGGTGATTTGACAGGCCCGAGAGCGTGCGTTTTTACGGCACCATCACGGCGACCAGCGCGACGGCGCCGTTGTCGCCGACGACCTCTGAGCGCAGCGCCGCGTCCGCGGTCAACTGCATCAGATGTTCCAGCGGAACAATGACCAGGATTCGCCCGCCCGCCCGCCGCGCGGCATTCGCCACCTGAAAGACCCCTTCGTATTTGACCGGTTCGCGTGTCTGTTCGTCGTACGCGAGACGATCCGCCGCGTAGAACTGCGCGGTGCGTTCGACGGTGTGCAGTTGCACGACCGGGACGTGCCCGTACCCGCGTGCCTCCGCCATCCTCAACAAATCGCGCACCGACTCGCGCCGTGCCACAACGTCCAGCGCACAACTCACCAACAGCACCACGGTCAACAGCGCGACGCCGGCAATCGACGCCGTGCTCGCAACTCGCTGCCCGGCGCGAATCAGCGCGAAGGCGCCAACAGCCACCGCGGGCAGGCAAACGGTCAGTGTGCAAGCGATGGTCAGATGCTTCGTCGTCACTGCGAAAATGAGTCCGGCACTCCCGATAAAAAAGACGAGAGCGCCGGTCGCACGCATCACTCGATCACGTCCCTCGCCGCGGATGTACCGCGCGAGTTGGTCGCCGATAAGCAGCGCCGCGCCCGGCAGAGCGGGCAACACGTAGCCCGGTAGCTTCGACCCCGACACCGAAAAGAACGCGACCGGCACCATCAGCCACGCGAAAGCGAAGACGCGCAGTTTGTCGGCGGCTTCGCTTCCGCGCCAACTCCAACGCCGCGCTCTGCTCAATGCGGCAAGGAGAAAAGCCGTCCACGGCAGCGTGAGCAACAGCATTACCGGAAGGTAGAAATAGATTGGCTGAGGATGGCGGTACTTGTTCGAGACGTAGCGCGCGAAATGATGTTGGATGAAGAATTCGTCGACGAATGTCCAACCGTGGCGCAGCGTCACCGGCGCGTACCACATCGCCGCGACCGCGAGCGTTACGAGCGGCCCCCACCAAAAGACGCCGCGCCGAAACAACTCAGGCCGTCGCCGCTGCAACAGGTAATAG
>JACDEG010000144.1 GCA_013816505.1 Pyrinomonadaceae bacterium
GCAGGCGGTGCCGCTTCTGACCAACCCGAATCCGGCGATCAGGGCGCAGGGCGCGGCGCTCGCCAACGCGGCGGTGCAGTACGCGACGCTCGCTTCAAGCGGCGGCTCGACGGCGCTGAACGGCGTTAACCCGCTCATCAGTCCGGGCGGCGCGATTCCGGCGGGGCAGGTTGTCGGGAGTCGCTACTTTTTGTCCGGCGCGCCGGTCGTCGTCAGTCCGGTCGGCTTCCGCCCACTGACGCAGTTGCTGCCGCTGTTCCCGATTTCGGAGTCGACGAGCTTCTCGTCCGTGCGGCTCGATCACAAAATTACCGATGCCAACCAACTGACGCTGCGCTTCGGCTACAACCCGAGCGATGTCACCGGCATTCAGGTCGAGTCGCAGAATCAGGCGCTCGGCCAGAACGATTTTTCACGCACCGGCATCCAGACCTTACGCGATTCGACGTTCGTCACATCGCTGACCTCGATACTCTCGAACACCATTATCAACGAAGCGCGTTTCAACTTCGGGCAGCGGCGCGCGACCTTCAAATCACAGAATGGCGAATCGGTCGCGACCAACATCGCGGGCACGGCATTCTTCGGGCGCGAGCTGTTTTCGCCGGTCGTCAGGACAGAGAATCGTTACCAGTACACCAACAACGTCAACGTGATTTTCGGCAACCATACGTTCAAGTTCGGTGGCGACGCGAACTTCATCAGCGTCAACGCGACGTTCGAATTAAACTTCGCCGGACTCTTCAATTTCGGCGGCCTGAGCGCGACGACACTTGCAGCATTCCCGACGCTCGGCCCGCTCGCGCCGCCGGACTTCACGCCGGTGCAGCAGTACGGCCTCGGCTTTCCGACAAACTTCATTCAAGGGTTCGGCGACCCGCGAAGCCGGTTAAAGAATCGTCCGCTCGCCGTCTTCGCGCAAGATTCCTGGAAGGTGCGACCCAACGTGACCTTGAATTACGGCGTGCGATACGACGTTGAATTGATCGAGCAACTCGCGCCGGTCGGGTTTGTCGATCCGCTCTCGAGGATCAGTCTTTCCGCCGATGACATCCTCGCGGCGCAGGACGCACTCAACGTGCAGCAGGGAATTCCACGCGACAAAAACAACGTCGCGCCGCGCTTCGGCGTGGCGTGGGACATCGGCAACGACGGCAAGACGGTCGTGCGCGCTTCTTACGGTCTGTTCTATGACCACCCACTGCTTGCCATCGCGTTCAACTCAGACATCGCTGACGCGGCGCAGCAACAGCAGAGCGTGCTGATCTCCGGCAGCCCATCGCCGACGGCATTATTTAACGCGACACAAGTCTTTCAGGGGACGGTGTGCGTGCCGGGCGCGCCCCGCTCGCCGTTCTGCGCCGCGCTGCCCGCGTCGGTCGTCACGCCCGGTGTCGCGCCCGGAGCGGAGTATCAATTCGGGCGTCAGCGATTCAACGACCAGACCTTCACCGGCTTCGGCCCGGTGCTGCCGTTCACGCTGCCGGTCTCGAAAGACTTCGAGTACGCATACGCCAATCAAGCTAATCTGACCGTCGAGCGACAACTCACTTCGAACATGTCGCTCTCGGCCAGTTACCTATTTGTCGGCGCGCGTCATTTGCCGCACCCGCTCGATGTCAACGCGCCGCGCGTTGATCTGCAACTGCAAAACTTCCAGCGCTATGCCAACCGCGCCCCGCTCAACACAAGCGAAGTGGCGCTCGCGACGGGCGGACTCTTCCCGACCACCGCGCCCGGCTCAACGTTCACCAATCCGATTTCGGGCGAGACGTTCGCCGTCGTCCTGCCCGGACTGATCGCGCAGGGGCCACGGGGTCGCGTCATTCAACCCGCGGCGGCCAACTTTTTCCGCCCGAACGCGCCGAACTATTTCTTCGTGCAGGCGCTGACGGGTCTGACGCCCGGAGTTTTCAATAACCTGCTGGTGGGCACGCTGCGCACGCCCGGCGTCGTCTCGCCGTTCGGGTCGGTCAATGCCCAAAACTCTGATGGCAACTCCAGCTACAACGCGCTCAATCTGGAGTTGAAGCGTCGGTTCGCGGACAACTTCCAGTTCCTCACTTCGTATACGTGGTCGCACTCGATTGACGATTCGAGTGACTTGCAGACGCTGCTGCTGCCGCAGGACAACGGGAACTTCGGCGCGGAGCGTGCCGACTCGCTGTTCGACCAACGCCACCGCTTCGTCTTCAGCGGCGTGCTCGCCGCGCCACCGGACTGGCGCGGCTCTGACAGCTTCGGCCTGCGCTTCCTGTCGGACTTTACGGTCGCCCCGATCTTCGAGATTTCGTCGGGCCGCCCGTTCAACATCCTGACCGGCTTCGACACCAACAACGACCAGTCGAACCAGACCGACCGCCCGAACGAAGCCGACAATGGCACGCTGGTGTTGCCGTCGGTGTTCACTTCGGGAAGCCTCGGTCGCAACCGCGGCATCACCGAAAGATACACCTCGCTCGACATGCGCTTGACGCGCGCGATTCGTTTCGGCGAACGCGTCCGCCTCGATGTTATCGCCGAAGGCTTCAATCTCTTCAATCGCTTCAATCAGGGCGCCGCGTCGCCGCTCTACACGGACGTGAATGCATTCGGCAAGCGCGACGGGGCGGGGCGCTACTTCAGCCGCCCGACCGCCAGCTTCGACCCGCGGCAGTTTCAGTTCGGATTGAAGTTGAACTTCTAAGGCGATTCAAAAATGAACTCAGATGAGAGGGTGAAAATGACTCCGTCGACGTGATTCCGGGAACACGTCATCTGACCAACTGTGAGCAGAACTTTCGGACACGCGGCTGGAGAGTCACCCTTTCCAGCCGCGTCAGTTTTCACCATTGATTTGCTTATGGTCACTGCCGTGGTCGAGGAACATCACGGCAAACCATGCCGCGGCGTCAGGCATCGCAATGGCGCGCAACCATATGCTTCTCCCGTTCCTGACGGTCTTTTTAATTTCGAGAGCTGATACCAGGCTGCAAGTTATTCTGAGGTTGAGTGATGTGGATCAATTGGTTAACACGAGAGACAGAAGAGCCGCACAAAGCACACAGCGAGGGTTGAACGTTTTCTCTGTGTCCTTCGTGTAACCTCTGTCCCTCTGTGTTATATCTGACTGCCGCCACACCCGACCTAACATGATCGTGCGTCTCGGACATTAATATTGATATTCATGCGATGAGGAAATATCAACCTATGTTGAAATCAATGACACGCCGCCACACCGCCTTTATATTTACGATGATCTTTCTGTTGGCCGTGGTCTCATCAACCTCGGCCCAATCGGGCGCGACCCGCCCGCGCCGCGCGATTCCAACCCAACCGGCACAGACTCCGACGCCCGCGCCAACTACGCGCCGGGGGGCGGACACCGCTTCGTCACCGACTACGCCGGCAGCCACGAGCGCCCGCCCGAACACGTCGCCAGCGACGACGACCCCGGCCAGCGGCACAACCGACACCACACGCGCTTACACCCTGCTGCAACAGAAGCAATATGCTGAAGCCGCGAAAGAAGCCGCACAGGTCTCGGCGCGCGACCCGAAAAATTCCGAGGCTTGGAAAATCGCCGGGTTCGCAAAGCTGAGTCTGAGGCAATTCGCCGAAGCCGCATCCGACTTGCAGCGGGCGCTTGATTTGCAACGCGCTGCTAAAGAGGATGACGCGCCGACTATTGATGCACTAGCGCAGGCCTACGTGCGGAGCGAGAATTTCGAAAAGGCGCTGCCGCTCCTGACCGTAGTGACGACGCGCAAAGGCGCGACTCCCGATCCGTTGATGCTCTACTACCGCGGGTTCGCCGAGTACAAGACGAATAAATTCGCCGAGGCCGAGACTTCATTCAACGCCGCGATCAAAGCCGACCCGAAAAACTCGCTGGCTCTCTTTTATCTCGGGCGCATCGCCTATGACCGCAAGAGCGACGACGCGGCAATCAACGCGCTCAACCGCGCGACCATCAGCGACCCGCGCCTCGCCGAAGCGTGGACATATTTGACCTACTCGTACCTGCGACGCGCCGACGCCGCGACCGGCCCGAAGGCCGAGGCCGATTATCAAGGCGCGGTGCGCGCAAGCGAAGGACTGCTCAAGGTCAGAAGCGACGAGCCGACGACGGCGCTTCACGCGCAGGCACTGATCCGCGCGCAGCAGTACGCGCGTGCGGCTGCCGCGCTCGAACGAATCGCGGCGACCCCGAACGCGCAAGGCTCGACGCTATACCTGCTCGGCTTCGCGCACTCACGCGCCAAGAACTTCCCGAAGGCCGTCGCCGCGCTCGACCGCGCCGCCGCGAAATCGCCGGATGATGTAAACATCTACCGCGAACTCGGCTACGCACAGGAAGCGTCGAAGCAATATGCCAAGGCTCTCGCAGCCTACGAGAAAGGTTTAGCCCTCGCGCCGACGGACGAGTATTTCAAAGAGTCGGTCGAGCGCGTCAAGCCCTTCGCCAAGTAAGCCGTCGACACACACGCACTTGCCCACAACACAAATCGGCTGAGCGTTATTCGTGAACGCTCAGCCGATTTTTATCTTTCAGGATTTGTGAGGTAAGACGGTTAAGCTAAGCCGCGCCATGAGTTGTGCGTCTTCAAAGCGCTTTGCAGTTAGCGTGCAAACTATCACCTTTCATTGAGAGGCTTTCCTGCTTGAAGCTTCTTACCTCCAAGCAAACCAACAACTGCTCCAAAGCCTATCTTCGCAAGATCAAAAAACCCCATGATCATTTTTTCAAATAGTGGAGGTGGCTCTTTCCCCACAGCAAATGTCAGCACCAGGCAAAGCACGGCAAATATAAACGTTCCGATTACTGAGGTGAGGAAGACCAGCTTGAATTGAGGATTGATAGACGGATGTTTCGCTACCTCAGAGGAGATATTCGGCGAAGCCGCGGGAGCCATCGCTTTTTTTTCGTCCGGACAAATGTATCTGCCGAGTTCAGAAGACCAAACAGATAATTGCCCGGGTGTCCTAAAACATTCTGCTGCAATCTGTGTCATTTCTTTAATCATCTGTGCATCTCCTGTTTCTTTTCGCTTCAACATAATGAGCCGTCTAACATCAGCCATCAGCCGCCGCTCACACAATCTGATTAGCGGTAAGTCTCTCGTATGAAAGCAACGCTGTTTCGCGGTCGGATGCCTGGCGTTGTCAGACATCTCGATGGGAGACTCAAGGGAACATACAGCTCCAAAAATCTACATTCCCGTTTCGGCGAAGCGGCAAAACGAACGCTTGCTTCCCTCCCACGTAAAGCTCAAGCCGCCCGTAGCCTTTCGTTCGCTCGCCCTCAGCCACGATAGACTTACCACGCCGACCCTTCATAAACCCTCTCACCGTTTTTATTCGGTCAAGGTTAAGCTTGCGAGACCGCTCGCCATCACCAAGCCTAGCAATAACGATCAAGTAGCTATTCTCTCCCTCTTCCTGGGCCATCACCATTGCGGTTTCAACGTATGCTGTTACCCCTTCGCAATTCACTGGCTCTGTGGGAGAGGGATAAGACACGGGAGGCTTATTCTGACCTTCTTGAGCGATAACCTCAACGCTTGCGAGACTCATCAGCAGGCCAATGACCAGAAGGTTAAAGCTGCGCGTGTGCATTCGGCTAAAAATCATCGAAGCTCCCATTCCACCTTTCAACTAGAGCTGTCTAACTACTGATTAAGTGATGACGTTCCGTTAATTCACGATACGCATTGTGTCCCGAAGGGACTATAAGAAGGTAGCCAGTGGCAAGCGACGAACGACAATGAGTCGCGCCGCCTCTGGTATCGAGCCGAAAATTGTTTCGCGCCCTGAAAGGTGCGCGCAGCAATGCGTTTGACTCTCTGATTGCTTCAATTCTGTGCGCCCCGTCAGGGCGCGTCACGGTGTGGCGGCTGATTTCCAGAGGCTGCGCCTATCGGCTCGCCACTGGCTACCTTCTGCCTGCTCCTTCGGAGCAAAAACGCAAACCGCGTTACGTGAGCTGTTAATTAACGCGGATGCCGGCCAGCATGCGGAGAAATTCTTCGCGGTGCTGGTTGGTGGCGCCCCACCGCCCGAAGTGACGGATGTGCGTGTCGCGTGCCTGCTGGACGAGCGTGCGTGCATCCGTCGCTGACCCACCGACGACTGACAGAGATTCGTTGGCAATCGCCGTCCATTGATTTTCATTCTCGATCCAGGTCGGGTTGAGGTGGTGAATCGCGGACAGCGCGACGAGAATCGGTTCGATTCGCTCGCGCGCCTGCTGCACCGGCGGTAGCTCGCGCTTCCAGCCGAACAGCGCGCCGGTTTTGAGAACGAAGTCCTCCCACGGCGCGGACATCGCTTCGGATGGGCGGTAGCGCATCGCGAGGTAACGCACGCGATTCATGAATCGTTTGATCGAGCGCGGCGTTTTCTGTCGTGCGTAAACCAGCGGGCACCAGATGCGAAGCGCGTCCTCGAACTCTTTCGAGTCTTTCGTGATGACATCCGGGCGGCGCGTGAATGCCCATGCGCCGAGCGCGAGGGCGGCGATGAAAGTCCCTAACACAAACAGCCAATCGCGCCACGGGGTCAAGACTCGCGCGGGCGGCATGATCTCCGCAATCTGTTTCCGCACCGGCGCGTCGACCGTCGGGTTTGCCGAATCCGCGCGGCTGTCATTGCGTGTCGTGTTCGGTGCGGCGGCGTTTGATTCCGCAGCGGCGTTTGATTCCGCAGATGACGAAAGTGAAGTTGTGGCGGGCGTCGTTGTACCGATGTTGGTCGGAGAATTCGCGGTCGCACCGGATGCGGCATTCGCCGGGTCAATCGGCGATGTCGACGAAACGCCCGCTCCGATGATGTAGCCAAGGGTGATGACTGAGAGCACCATCACCACCGGCCAATAGTGTCGCACCCGGTCGATTGCGGCGGCGGCCATTCGCTGCGCCCTGTGTGCGTCGCCGAGCGGCGGCGCGGGGTCGGGCACCATCAGCTTGCCGAACTGATCGTGCGTCGGCACCGGCACCGGCACCTCGATGTTGATTAACTTGTCGAGATACTGGCGGGCGAAGTCGGCGCGCCGCTGCTTGGCGCGCTCAGGCGACGCGGGCTGTGGTGACGCGGTCGGCGAATCCGCCGGTTGCTGATCGGGCGCCATCTCTTCAGCGACATCCTTGAAGCTGAGGCCGACGCACCGCTCGATGCGTTCGCGCGCCATTCCCATCACTACGAAACAATCACCGGAGGCGACGAGGAAGTTGACGGCTTCGAGTGTTTCGAGAACGTTTTCCGGGCGACAGCGGTCGAGGTCATCAATGAAGATCAACATGCTGCGCGCACCAAGCGCCGCCGTCACGTCGCCGAACTCAGCCGCGAAGTTTTGCCGGAAGCTCGTCTGCGCCGCCAGGTCGCGAATGCGGACGCCGCGCGACATGCTCGCCATCAAACTCGCTGGATTCACCTTAAAGGCCGTCATGCCTTTCCACGCCGCGATCAGCACGCCGATCACATTGACGAGTAGCGCCAGCACTGACCCGTCCACATTGCCAAGCAACGTTTTGATCTTGTCATTGGAGACGTTTTGGATGATGTTTTGGACGAACATCGTCGGTTCGCGAACGGTGCCCGCACTGCCCGGATTGTTTATCTCGTAGCTGATGAGAGTCGAGAGCAGCAGCAGTAGCAGCAGCACCGGCAGACGTTGCCGCCAGCCGCGAATCCACAGCAGCTTCGCGCGGAACTTCAATCCGTTCGGATGCCACCATACCGGAATCGCTTGCAGCTTGATGTTTTGCAGCAGCGATGCGAGCAGGTGCTCCTCTTTCTGGTGATGCCACGCATTGAACCACACCGGGCGAAAGCCGTACCTCATCAGGTCGGTGCGGAGCATGTTCATCAGAGAGCTTTTCCCTGTGCCCCACTCGCCCGTGACCGCGATGGTCAGCGGCGGAACCGTCTTGTCGTTGCGCAGGAAGCGCGACATGCCGAGCGCAATTGGGGTGAAGTTGAGCGGGTCGTACTCGCCGAAATTCAGCGGGCGGTCGGCGATTAAAACGTCGGCGATGGACTCTTCCGGCGGGGTGGCGGGCGGCGGAGGATGGCGCACCGGCCACAGCAGCAGGCCGACCAGCAGCCAACTCACGTAGTACCACGGCGGAAGCGACCGTCGCGGGTTGCCACCGCCCACCGCCCGCGCCGCGTTCAGGTCTGATTCCTGCGTCTGATGAAACCAGTTTGCGCCGGCGTCAGTCGTACACAAAATCGTGCCGTCGTGACCCGCGGCGTAACCACGCTGACCGTCGATCAGGAACGAGATCGAGTTCAAGTCGCTGGACGTTCGGTTCGGTTGTGTCGCCCACGTCTGACCACCATTAGTGGTGTGTAGCATCGTCCCGTTTTCGCCGACGGCCCAGCCGACATCGGAACCAAGAAAGCTGACCGCGCGGAGGTCTTGCGTCGTGCCGCTCGGCTGCTCGCGCCAGGTACTGCCAGCGTTGGTTGTATTGAAAATCTTCCCCCCATCGCCGACCGCCCATGCGAAGGTGCCATCGCCAAAGAAATGCACACCAGCAATGTTACGTAAATCCATTTTCTCGCTTCCGAGGGGTGAGCTGAAAGGCAATACTCTCATCAACTCGCCTGACTGATTGACGAACCAGTTCATCTGATCTTCGTACGGTTGCAACCCGCTGTTTGCAAACCCTGCGGAGCGTAATGCCGTGGTGCCGACGTTGTTTGGAGGTTGCCGCGACCAATTGCCGCCGCCATCGGTGGTGCTGAAAATCGTGCCCGAACGTCCCACTACCCAGCCGCGTTGTGCATCGGCGAAATAGACGGCGATCAAATCTTCATCGACGGATGACGCTTCGGGCGCGGCGATGTTCGACGGGCTTGGTGATGTTTGCGGTGTCGGCGTTGGAGAACTTTGCTCCACGACGTTGCGATTGATGGTTGAGGATCGGCGATTGGTGTTCGCGACGGGTGACTTGGCTGCGCGTGGCGTGGCAGTAGTTTGACGGTTGTTAGTGCCTCTGCGCGTCGCGTCGGGTGCGCCCTGATAGGAATCCTGCGCGGCCCCGTTTTTCGCAGCGGGATTGGATTGTTTAGGATCAGAGTCTGTTTTCTTGACTGGATACCTTAGCGGCGGTGGTTGCCCAACCGCGCTATTGTTCTGGTTATTCAACTCTGAAGCGTGCGCGACGGGCAGCAGGTCAGGGAAGTCGAAGAGACTTTTGCTCCTCATTACTGGCTTCCGAATGGATGACGGCGTTTGCGTCGCGGACGGACTCGTCGTCGGACTTGCGTCTGTCGGCGCGAATCCGGTGTTGGCCGCGGTGAGCATCTGCTTGCGCCACGACCGACCGCCGTCATCGCTGTGCGCGACGAGTCCGCGATTGCCGACCGCCCAGATTTTCTCGGTGCCGTCGAGCGCGTAGATTGCGTTCAGGTCGCATTTGATTTCGTGTAGCCGACGGTGGGCGTTCTGTTCGCTCGGATAGAGGAACCAGTTGAGGCTGGGGAACGTGGCGGCCCGGTATGGGTCGGGGTTGAGCGGCTGCTTGAAGGCGATGATCGAAGCGACGGTGAACATCGTCAACACGATCCAGTAGCGGCCCGAGCGTGACAACTTAAAGCCGTCGGACTTGACGCTTGATTGCTGAACTGTCTCTTCGGTGAATGAGCTTGAGGCGGCCATAATCTTACTTCCTTGGGGAGAGTCGCGCCGGTCGGTGTCAGAAGATGCTGACGGGCGGCGTTGAATGAGGCGATGCGAAAAAAATCGCTTCGGCCTCGACGGGGAGGTTCACACGGGTGCGTGGAAGAAAGTTCAGCGTCGGCTCTCTTGAGAAGGAAAGCGCGATGATTGATGGACAGCCAAGCTCTTCGAGGAAGCCCAGTCGCGCCGCACCGTCGCGACCAATGGCCTGTGTCTATGATGAAAAGCGCCGGTTGGCCGCGTCCGACGAACGCCCGCCAACACCGTCACGCCCTTGTTCGCAATGCGCGGTATGCTAATCCCGGTTCACCGAGAGCGTCAATAAATATCTCGCCATTCACAAAGATCGTGCGCACGAACTGTGGTCGCCAAATTAGACGCCTTGAAGCAATGCCGTTTGCCCCGTGAGGATCAACAGTTTTGAGTTTTGAGTTTTTGGTTTTCAGCTTAAAACTTAAAACTCAAAACTGTTTACTCTTGAATCCTGTATGGACAAGCGGTAGCATGCGCCCCATGAGAAGTACAAAATTTTTGCGCACACACGAACGACGGCGGCCCACCGCTGTCACGACAATCGCCGCATCGGTAGCGTTCGTCCTGGCGGCGGCGGTGCTGTTTCAAATAACGCCAATGGTGATGGCCGCGGGCTGGAACGGCATCGAGCCTTTGAAATCCAAGCGCGCCGATGTCGAGCGCTTGTTGGGTAAGCCGCTACCGGCACAGTCCGGCGAGGCCGACACGCTGAGCTTCAAGGTGGCAGGTGGCACGGTGATGATACTTTTCGTCGACGCCAAGTTCGTCGCGGCGAAGAGGCTGCAACCCGCGCTTGAAGGCACGGTGCTGCAAGTCGTCTTGAGACATGAACGCGCGACCGACACGCCGGAGACGCTCGGCCTGCTGAAGAATTCCAGCTTCGCGCGCGAGGATGGACAACAGGGCGTGGTCGTCTTCCGCAACCTTAAGGACGGAATCTATTACACCTTCATCAACGGGCAGTTGAAGACCTCGCGCTTCTCACCGACCGCCGACCAACTCGCCGGTGGTCAGAGACGGTGACGAATGATAACGGATGAGTGCTCAAGTTAACTCAAAGGTGACAGGTGACAAGAGGGGACAGCCTGCAGCATCGCACTTCTGCGGTAACAAATCCCCTGCCGGGCCACACGAGCGAACCCGTTGTTGAAAGACTGCGCCACCCGGCCTGAACATTGATTTTCCTGTCACTTTTGAGAAGTTAAGCATTCAACTCATCACTCATCATCATCAATCTGTTATCACTTGAGAGATGCTCCACCGTAATTACCTAATCACGGCGCTCGAAGACCGGCGCGACGAGTTCACAAGCTTCGCGCGGGCCTGGGACGCGGATGTGTTGGAGGGCGCGCGCCGCTTACAGGCCCTCGGTGCGCGGGCCGCAGCGGATATTCGCCAAGAGATCGGGGCGCCGCACACACGCGTTAGTTTCCCGTCCACTGAGTTGGACGCGGCGCGCTCGTTCACCGTCAGATTCGGGCGCGCGTGGCGTTCGCATGAAGAGTCGCGGCGGTGGGCGCTGGACGTGCTGCACGGGCGCGTCACGTTTGCGGCAGACGGCAGCCAGTTGATGCCTGGACGCGAAATCTCGCTCCCTGTCGCCGGGGTGCAGGTCGCTTGGTTCGAGAACCCGCACCAAAGCGACGGAAGCTACACAAAGGACGCGCGCTTCGAAGTCATCACGCCGGGCGAGTTACTACGGGCCGAGGGCGGCGCGGGCAACGCCGGGCTGGTCGTCAACTCAAAGCGCACACAGGTCGAAGTGGATGTCATCTGCGCCTTCCTCGAAAGAAAAAGAAATTGGAAATCGCGCGGCGAGCGACTTCCCGTAGCCTTTTTCGACGGCACGTTTCTGCTTTCATCGACGCGCCAGCACACCGACAATTTCTTTTTCTCCTCTTACGCGAGAGAGGTCGTGCGGCTCGTCAGGCTGTCGCGCGAGACGGAAATCCCGGTGGTTGGCTATATCGATCAGAGCTATGCGCGCGACCTCGCGCACCTGCTCGAATCGCTCTCCCACCAACCGGCGGGGTCCGCGGTCTACGACGCGCAGTTGCTCTGCGTAGAGGTGAACAACGACGGGCCGTTGCTGCTCGGCGCGTGGGGCAACCGCACAGTCTTCACTTACTGCCTGCGCGAAGGCTTGTCGCAGGAGTTTTGCGGCGCTGGCGGCGAGCCGCTCGTCGGCTTCGTATACTTGCAGACGACGGGCGAGGGCACGCCCGCCCGGCTCGATATCCCGGCATGGGTCCACGAAGCCGGTCTGCTTGACGAAGTGACGGATGTCGTACGCGCTGAGTGCGTCGTCGGCAACGGTTACCCTTACGCGATTGAAACAGCGGACGCCGCCGCTGTCGTCACGCCGCGCGACCGTGAACAGTTCCTGCGTGTGATGCAGGAGTTCGCGGAGCGCGATAGCTTCGGTTTCCGCGTGGCGCGCAAGGCAATCAGCAAACAGCACCGCCGTTAGCGCAACCCCGCGCGAGCGGCGTATGATGGCGCCGCCGTTGACGAGGTAGCGCCCGTCAACGGTGTCACAACTGAAGCGCGACCGCTTGCGAAATGCAAAGCACCGGGCGCATATTTCCGTCGTCAGCATTCCACGTCACGTCACACACATCATGCCGGAGACCAG
>JACDEG010000145.1 GCA_013816505.1 Pyrinomonadaceae bacterium
ATGGTGCCCTGCGGGTTGGTGTCGCGCGGCAACAGCGTGATGCGAATCGCCGGGTCGTGATGTGGGTTCATAAAGTTTGTTGACGCTGCTTTGATTAAAAATCAGGTGGAGTTGTTTTGGTCTTAACTCTTAAGCTATGAAGTCGAAGCATGTCGCCTGGTCATTCGTCTGTCAAGTAGTCATCTGTCACGCGGGCAGCGAGGCCGAGTGCTTCACACGGGGTCGACGGCGACGATGGCGATGCGGTGCTCGTCGGCGAGTTTGAGCATCCGCTCGCGGTCGAACATCAGCGTCTTGGCGGCGGTGATGCAGAGACAGGTGGCGCCCGCCTCGATCATGCTTTCGACGGTCGGGACGCCGACCACCGGCACATCGAACCGCATGTCCTGGTTCGGCTTTGCCACCTTGACGACTGTCAGGCGACCACGCGCAAGCGCCCCGGCGCGCTTAATCACGGCGTCTGTTCCTTCCATCGCCTCGACGGCGACACAGGCACGCGCACGCACGACGATGGTCTGACCGAGGTCGAGGCGCGCAATCTCGCGAGCGATTTGCAATCCGTATTCGATGTCGCCGCGCTCGCGCTCGCCCGGCTTGCGGCTCGTCAGCGTGCCGGCGGCGGCGAGTTGGTCTCGCAGGAAGAAGGTTGAGTCGACGAGTTCGATGCCCTCGCCGGCGAGTTCGGCGACGATGCCGCCGATCAGCGCGTCGGTGTTGCGTTGCGGCAGTCGCAGCAGCATCCGCAGCATCCGCACGTCGGGCAGCGCGCCGCTGAAAAGCTGGACGTGCCTGACCTGACCAGCCATGATCGCGCGCTCGACGCCTTCGCGTTTGAAAAAGCGGATCATCCTTCCCAGTTGGCCGATGCCGACCCAGATCACGCTTCCGCCCGCCGCCGCCGCCGCGCGCTCCACCTCCGGGTCGGTCTCTTCGCGAATCGCCGCGACTGCGAGGCTCGCGCCTGCGCGCCGCGCCCCTTCAACCACCAACAGGGGGAACTTCCCATTGCCCGCGATTAACCCGTAACGCATAAGTGAAATGAAAGTTAAGAGTGAAAGCCCGGTCGCCGAGCGTCAATCAGGTTGAGTGTGGTCAGGCCGACCACTCCGCCGCACACTGCCACCCGCAGCGAAGCCGTTGATTGATGCCGTCGCCGGCTGAACTTTATCCGAGTGCGCATCGGGGCGTCGTTCGCGCAAACCAATGTTTGCTAAGATGCCCCGGCTTGGCCCACCATCGAAGCGGGCGAAACCCCGCCGGCCAGTGTGAACCAAACTTACCTGTCTCGCGTGCCGGCGGTCAAACGTGGCCTTCAAGATTCAAAGAGATCAGGACTGAGCGCGGGCATAGATTCACCGATTCTTTGCGAGGAGTGATTGCTTCAAATGACGTGGACGCAAGTTTATAACCCGCTCGGCAACCTGCTGCTCTCAACCTTAGTCGCCTCCGTGCCCATCGTCGTGCTTTTGGGCCTGCTCGCGTTCTTTCATATCCGCGCGCACATCGCCGCCATCGCCGGCCTCGCCGCTTCGATGCTGGTCGCCATCCTCGTTTACGGAATGCCCTTGTCGCTGGCCGCCGCCTCCGCTGCCAACGGCGCGGCGTTCGGACTCTTCCCCATCGGCTGGATCGTCATTGGCGCGATCTTCATCTATGACATCAACGTCCACACCGGCAAGTTCGAGGTAGTCAAAGAGACGGTCGCCAGTCTCGCATCCGACCGGCGCATCCAAGCGCTACTAATCGCCTTCAGCTTCGGCGCGTTCATCGAGGGCGCCGCCGGCTTCGGGACACCGGTCGCAATCTCCGCCGCGATGTTGATCGGCCTCGGCTTCAGGCCACTGCAAGCCGCGGGGCTGGCGCTGATCGGCAATACCGCGCCCGTCGCCTTCGGTTCTTTGGGGACGCCGATCATCGCACTCGCGCGCGTCACCGGACTGCCGCTCGAAGACTTAAGCGCGATGGTCGGAAGACAGTTGCCGCTCTTCTCTCTGATTATCCCGTTCTGGCTAGTGTGGGCGATGGCTGGGTGGAAGGGGATGCGCGAAGTGTGGCCGGCGTGTCTGGTGACGGGCTTGAGCTTCGCCGTGTTGCAATTTCTGGTGAGCAATTATCACGGCCCGTGGGTCGTGGACACCGTCGCCAGTATCGCCTCGATCCTCTCGCTGGTTGTGCTGCTCAAGTTCTGGCAACCCGCGTCCGTCTGGCGTTTCGCCGACGAGCAGGCGGCTGACGCGGATGCCGCCGGCCCGACTGCGGCGCGGCCATCGTCGCGCGAAGTCGTCGTGGCGTGGATGCCGTGGGTGATCCTGTCAATTACGGTCTTCATGTGGGGACTGCCGCAGGTCAAAGCTGTCTTCAACGCGCTGTCGGCGTTCGAGGTTCCGGTGCCGTATCTGCACAAAGCGATTCTTCGCGCGCCGCCGGTCGTGGCCGAGGTGCGCGCGGAGGAAGCGACTTTCGTCTTCAACTGGCTCTCCGCGACCGGCACGGCGCTGTTGGTGTCGGGGGTGATTTCGGGGCTGCTGCTGGGCTTGAGTCCGGCGCGGCTACTGCGCATCTTCTGGGGCACACTGATGCGTGTGCGGCTCAGTCTGTTGACGATTGCCGCGATGCTCGCGCTCGGCTTTAACACGCGCTACGGCGGACTGGACGCAACTCTCGGACTCGCCTTTGCAAGCACCGGCTTTCTGTTCCCGTTCTTCTCGCCGCTCCTCGGCTGGCTCGGCGTCGCGCTAACGGGGAGCGACACATCATCGAACGTGCTCTTCGGAAACTTGCAGCAGATCACGGCGCAACAGGTCGGCATCTCGCCGGTGTTGGCGGCGGCGGCGAACAGCTCCGGCGGTGTGATGGGCAAGATGATCGACGCGCAGTCCATCGTCGTCGCCGGAATCGCGACCGGGCAGAAGGGCGGCGAGGGCGTGATCCTCCGCTACGTCTTTTTCCACTCGCTCGCGCTCGCCGTGCTCGTCGGCTTGCTGGTGCTCGCGCAGGCGTATCTCTTCCCCGGCATCGTGCCGTAGAGAGGGCGCGAGTTGATCCGTCGGCACACCAACGATTGATTGAAGACGTAAGCAATTCGCACGTCGATCCTGATCTGCGGTGATTAAATCGGGATGGGGAAGAGTGGTCGATGCGTTGATTGAGTGACGAGAGACGGTCATCTTTAACGAGAGAGACACACAGGGTTCACAGAGAGTTAGACGTTGAAACGTCAAGGCTGTGTCGGTGTGCTCTGTGCTGCCTGATGCCTTCTTACTGTTGCCTTACTTCACGACCCCGCGCTTCGACGTTTCGATAAAGCGGACGAGTTGATCGACCTCCGGCACGCGCTGAATTTCTTCGCGGATTTTTTCGAGGGCCTGTGTCGTGTTGAGGCGCGCGGCAAGCAGCAGGTGGAAGGCGTGGCGCAGTGCGTCGATGGTTTCGCGCGGGTAGTTGCGGCGCTTCATCCCGGTCGTGTTCAGGCCGAAGCACTTCGCGTGGTTGCCGACCGTCAGCGCGAACGGCAGCGCGTCCTTGACGACGACGGAGTAGCCGCCGATGTACGCCTCGCGCCCGACGCGGCAGAACTGATGGACGCCGGAGTAAGCGCCGATGTTGGCCCCGTCCTCGACGGCGACGTGGCCGGCGAGCGTCGCCGCGTTCGCCATGATGACGTGATCGCCGAGGGTACAGTCGTGCGCGATGTGCGCCTGCGCCATGATGAGGCAGTCGTCGCCCAACGCGGTCAGCATCCCGCCGCTGGCGGTGCCGCGGTGAATCGTGACGAACTCGCGTATCTGATTGCGCCGCCCGACGCGCGTCTCGGACGGCTCGCCGCCATATTTCAAATCCTGCGGCGCGAGGCCGACGGAGACGAATGGATAGATGTGCGTTTCGTCGCCGATCAAGGTGCGCCCGTCGATGACGCAGTGCGACTCGATGCGGACGCCGGCGCCGAGGCGCACATCATCACCAATGACCGAGTACGGTCCGATGAACGTGCCGGCGCCGACCTCGGCGCGCGGGCTGACGATGGCGGTCGGGTGAATCATAAGGAAAGTAAAAAGGTAAAAGGCAAAAGTGAAGACAGCAGGTGCCCTTGCGCGCTTCGCTTTTGCCTTTTACCTTTTTACTTTGGCCTTCATTTCATCGCGCTCTTGTCGGCGATGACGCTCGTCAAGACGGCCTCGGCGACCAGCCGCCCGTCGACCTTCGCTTCGCCGCGCATCTTCTGCACGCGCGTGCCAAGCCGGAGCGCAACAACTTCGAGAATCAGCGTGTCGCCGGGCACGACCGGGTGTCGAAAGCGCGCGTCGTTAATCGCGCTGAACAGCACCAGTTTCTGGCTGCGATCTTCAAACTCGCGCAGCGCGAAGACCGCCCCGACCTGCGCCATCGCTTCCACGATCAGCACACCCGGCATGACCGGCGCGCCGGGAAAGTGCCCCTGAAAAAAATGCTCGTTGATCGTTACCTGCTTCAGCCCGACGATTTTCACGCGCGGCACAAGCTCGATGATCCGGTCGACCAGCAGAAACGGGTAACGGTGCGGCAGGATTTGCTGGATGGCGTTGGCGTCGAGAACCGTCTCCATAAAAGACCTGTAAGCAGAAAGCGAAAGGCGAGACTTAAGTAGGAAGGCAAAAGTAAAAATCAGTCGTGACGGGACTTTTGTCTAATCTTGATACCGAAAAACTTTTGCTTAGGTACTTAAATAACGGAAGGCGAAACTTAGACGGCAGAAGGCAGTCAAGACTAAACAGCTTTTCAATCCTTTTATCTTGACTGCCTTCTGCTTACTGCCTTTCCGCCAACTCACTAACGGGGCGTAGCTGTGGACGCCGCGCCGGCTGGACGCTGGTTGTAAAAGGCGACGAAAGCGGCGGTGATGTCGATGCCGTCGTTGACGATGAACATCGCTTCGCCCAACTTGGCGGCGTCGAGAATCACGTTGATGCCGCGCTCTTTGGCGTAGGCTTCAAGGCTGCTGCCAATGTCCTGGTAGATCGGGGCGACGGCGTCGCGCATTCGCTTATCGAAGGCGAGTTGCGCGTCCTGCTGCTTGCGTTCCATCTCGCGCTTCATCGACTCGGCCTGATCTGCCTTCTGCTGAAGGGCTTGCGGAGTGGATAACTCTTTCTGTTTATTGATGTCTTCAACCAGCTTTTCGTAGTTGGTCTGGATGGTGCGTAGCTCCGTGCGGCGCGGCTCGAACTCGCGGTTGACGCCGGCCATCGCGGTCACGAGGCGCGCGATACCGCCCTGCGGCGCGCCGAAGGTGGCGGTATTGATAATCGCGATTTTGCTTTCGGCGATCACTGCCGTCCCCGTCGGCGCCGGCGTGGAAGAAGCTGCCGGACGAGTGGGCGCCGGTGTGGATGAAGCTGCTGGACGAGTGGGCGCCGGGCGGGCGGGGGTGGTAGCGGCGCCGGGCTGCTGAGCGTTGACGGTGAAGGCGGTCAGTGCCGCGAATGCTGCTGCTGTGGCGGTATAGCGAATTAGTTTCATGTCTTTCTCGTAGTGCTCCTTGCAGTTAAAAGGAATCGCCGCCCGGCTTGTCGTCTAACCTGTGATTGATCCCGTGGCAGCTTCCGTATTGTAACGTTAGTCGGTTAAAAAGTCCGCCCGATGCTGAAGCGGAACACGCTTTTCTTTTCGTTGAAGTTGATGCCGAGAGTTTCGTCCGGCCCGGTGCGCGCGTTCGGGTTGTAGGCGTAGATCAAACGAAACGGCACGTTGACGACCGGCAGTTGCACGCGCAACTCAAGGCCCATGCTCGCCCGGTAATCGCTGATCCTGGAAAAGATACTTTCCGAGATGCGAGCTACCGTGTTGCTCTGCGCCTGGCCGCGCAGGAAGACCTCTTGGAAACCAACCGGCAACCCCGTCAGCGGGTCGACCTGCGCGCCGCCCTGCACGGCTTGTGTAAACTCGTCGCGCGTGACCAGCCGGCCGTCGCGCACAATCAGTCCGGCGTTCCCGGTCAGCGCGAGTGGGTTGGGGCGGTTGCACGCGGCGATTGTGCTCAGCGTCGCCCGCACCGGGACGCCCTGGCAGTTAACGATCCCGGTGGACGGCAGGAAAGTATCGTCGCCAAGAAAGCTCGTCGAGAAGGTTTGATCCGTGCCTGAGCGCAGATTGAACGCCGTTCCGATGTCCGCGAAGGCGGCGATGGCGGCAGGCCCGAAGATGGGCACGCGGTATTCGAAGTTGCCGAGTAGTTGCGTGTCGCCGCCGAGGAAACGGATGCTGCGCCCGAACAGTGGCGCGCTGTTGCTGCCCGCCGCGCCGGTGAAGACGCCCGCACTCGACAGATTCTGCAATCCCGCGATTTGCACCGGCGCGCCCGCCGCGTTCGACGCGACGACGACGTCGCGCGACGTGACGAACGAATCAAGCGGCACAATCGGCCCGATGGAGCGCACGTTGTACCCGCGGATCGTAAACTCGTCGCCGAGAAAGAAGCGCTCGTAAATCGGCACACCATTGATGAACGAGAGCGAACTGGACTGTGCATCGCGGACGCGGCTGGAGGTCGCGAAGCTGCCAACGTGGCCGGCGACGAAGCGGAAGCCGAAAACCTCCGGGTTCTGCGAACGCTTGCGCCGCACCGGGATGAACTGAATCAGCGAGGCGCTCGGCTGGTACGTGCGCACGTCGCCGCCAAGTCCGGCGAAGGCAAGCGAGAGCGCCAATTGCCGGCCCGAAGTCGGGTCGATGCCGCGGTCGCGCGTGTCGTAGACAAAGCTCGGCGTAACGCGGCTGGTCAGGATGTTCGGCTGCGCGAAGACGACCGGGATGAATTGCGATTGATCGCCCGTCCGATTGACCTCCGGGTCCTCGATGCTCGTCCGCGATATCGAGTACGACAAACCGATACGCGAGAAGCGTGTGAACGGGCGCTTCTTGTAAAACTCCGATAGCGGCGCACTAGCGAAGATGCTTCCGCCGAGCGAGTTCTGCGTGAACAGATTTTCTTCGTTGGTGTTTAGAAAGTCGAAGGTCGAGCCGAGAACGCCGCCCACCGCCTCCGGGTTCTGCGACAGCAGCGTACCTTCACCGAAATACTTGAGCGATTGCGAAAAGAGCGTGAAGCCAACCGAGATCGGGCGATCAAATAGGTACGGCTCGGTGAAGGAAAAGACGAACGAGCGTTGCCGGTTGCCGAATGAGAACTGGAACGACAACGACTCGCCGCGACCGAGGAGGTTGTTGGTCGAATAGTCGAGGCCGAAGAACGACCCGCCGATGCCGGAGATGCCGCCGTTGAATGAGATTTGCTGGCGGCCCCGCTCCGCGACCTTCAGATTGATGTCGACCAGGCCCTCTTCTTCATTGGTGCGGAAGTCGGCGTCCTTCTCCTTGTCAATCGGATCAAAAAAGCTGGTCTGATTAAGGCGTGTGATCGAATACTCCCACAGCGATTGGTCGTAGATGTCGCCTTCGTTCAGAAACACCTCGCGGCGCAGCACGTTGTCGCGCGTGAAGGTGTTGCCGATGAACTCCAGGCGGCGCAGCGCAAACTGTTTGCCCTCGGTGATCGTCACCGTGAAATCGGCGATGCCTTCGTTCGGATTCTGCGGGCCGTCCTTGAAGTTCGGGGTCACGTCGTACTCGTACTGGATGAAGCCGAACCTGCCATAGAGCCGCTTCAAGTCTTCGTACAGGGCCTTGCCGAGACGCTGGCCGTTCGCCACTTCGCCGGGCACCAGGCCGATGGTGGCGCGGATGTCCTGCTCGGAGAGAATCGAGTTGCCTTCGATCTTGATCTCGCCGACGCGGTACAGTTTCCCTTCAACGACCGGCACGGTGACGCGCAGCGCGTCGTCGGTCGACGAAATGATCGGCAGCGGAATGAAGAAGCCGGTGCGGCGCTCGCCGATGTCTTCGATGCGCGGCTCGCCGGTACGGGCTTGCAGATAGCCCTTCGACTTCATGTAACTTTCGACGTTGCCCTTCAGGTCGGCCTCCAGCTTGCGCGTGTCGAGGATGTCCTGACCCTTGAAGCGCGAGATCAAGCCGGCCTCTTTGACGTACTTCATCGAGCCACGAAGCTCGCCGTCGCTGAAGACTTGGTTGCCTTCGAAGTCGATGTCGACGACACGCACCCGGTCACCTTCCTTGACGTCAAAAGTGAGCGCCAGAGAGGTCTGCGAAACTTCCTCTCTGGTGTCATCGACGGTGGCATTCGGGCGACCCCGCGCGGCCAGCAGTTCCTTAATGACCCGCTTCGCGGCGTTGACCTTGACCGGGTCGTAAACCGATTCCTTCGAGACACCGACGCGCCGCTCGCGGAACTCTTTCAACACGTCGGCCTCGGTGATGCTGCTCATCCCTTTGAACTGAATGTCGCGGATGATCGGAAGCTCTGAGACGGTGAAAATCACATTGACGCCGCCGCGCGGCCCGTCGGTGATTGACACGCTGGTAGCAACTTTGTCGAAGAACGGAAGCGCAAGCAGAGTCTTCAGATCATTCTGGACGCGCAATTCGGTGTACGGGTCGCCGATGCGCGTCTGAACGTAGTAGAGCAGGTCTTCGTCGCGCAGGCGGCGGTTGCCTTCGAAGTCGACGAATTCGACGATACGTTGTTGCTGTGCTGCCGGTGATTGTTGTGGTTGGGGTTGCGGTGACCGCGGGGATGATGATGACGAGAGCCGCTCGGCGCGGGCGTCGCCGGGGTGCGCGAGGTAGAAAAAGCCGATGCTCGCGGTCATCACCGTTAGGAGCAGGAACCAGGGCGCACGAGTTTGCATAAATGCTTTGTGCCTCAAAATGTTTATGAACCAGCTATCGAGGAGTCTATGAATTTGTCGAATTTGTCCGGGCCGTCTTCAAAGGAACCGGCAAAAAGAAGTTTCGGTCATGCCGGGACGTGCACAGGTTTTTAGAGAGATGTTTGATTACCGGCGGCGGCGCCTGCGTTGCCAGTCGTCAGCAAAGTTGCGCATTATACAGGCGCAAGTTCAAAGTTCAAAGTTCAAGGTTCAAGGTCTAAGCGTTACAACCGCTCGACTTTGAACCTTGGACTGTGAAGCTGTGGACTGTTTTCAGTGAATCAGCAGCGCGTCGCCCGGCTCTTCGACGCCCGCCGGGCGATAGGTCAGAACGTTACCGTCCTGGAACACTTCGATTAATGAGGCGCCGCCGAGGTCGCCCTGGATGAGCGCTTCAGAGAGCGGGTCTTCGACATACTTTTGCAGCGCGCGCCGCAACGGGCGGGCACCGTACGAACGATCCGCGCAGGTCTTCGCGACGATCCAACGCTTCGCCTCTTCCGTCAGCCGCACCTCCAATCCGCGCCGGCGCAGCATCTTGTTCATCTGCTCGACCTGTAGGCCGACGATCTCAAGCAGTTCTTCGTCCGTCAGTTGGTCGAAGATGATGATCTCGTCGAGGCGGTTGATGAATTCGGGGTTGAATGTTTGGCGGACGGAGGACATGACCATCTCTTCCAGCTTTTCGCGCGAAGCGTCGGCGGTCGCCTGAAATCCCATCGTGCCCTTCTTCTGAATGAAGCGCGCGCCGATGTTGGAGGTCATGATGATGATCGTGTTTTTGAAGTCGACCGTGTTGCCGAGCGCGTCCGTCAGGATGCCGTCCTCGAAAACCTGTAGCAGCACGTTGAAAATGTCGGGGTGCGCCTTCTCGATCTCGTCGAACAACAGGACGGAGTAGGGCGCGCGTTTGATGCGTTCGGTCAGTTGCCCGCCCTCTTCGTGGCCGACGTAACCGGGGGGCGAGCCGATCAGTTTCGAGACCGAGTGCTTCTCCATAAACTCCGACATGTCGAAGCGGATCATCGAACGCTCTGAGCCGAACAAAAAGTCTGCGAGCGCGCGCGCCACTTCGGTTTTACCGACGCCGGTCGGACCGAGAAACAGGAACGACCCGACCGGGCGCTGCGGGTTTTTGAGTCCGGCGCGCGAACGGCGGATCGAACGTGCGAGCGCCGAAATCGCCGGGCGTTGCGCGACCACACGTTGATGAAGCTCAATCTCCGTGCGGAGCAGTTTCTGCGTCTCTTCTTCCTTCAAGGAAGTGAGCGGGATTCCCGTCCAGCGCGCGATCACTTCCTCAATATCGTCCTTCGTCACTTCGACCGCCAGCGCCAGCAGCTCGGCTTCTTCGTTGCGCTGCTGCAGCAAACGCGCGCCGCTGATCGACGGTTCACCGATGTACTTACGCAGTTGCTCTTCGGTCAGCGCGTTGCGGTCAGGTTCAATCCCTGCTGCCGGGTCGCGGCGAATGCGCAGTTTGACGCGCGCGCCAGCTTCGTCGATGACGTCAATCGCTTTGTCCGGCAGGAAACGGTCGGGGATATAGCGGCTGGACTGATAGACCGCGGCTTCGAGCGCATCGTCGGTGTAGCGCACCTGATGAAAAGCCTCGTAGCGCTCGCGCACGCCTTCGAGGATGCGCACCGTCTCCTCTTCGGAAGGCGGCGGGACTTTGACGGCCTGGAAGCGACGTTCGAGCGAGCGGTCTTTTTCAATTGATTTACGGAACTCGGCAGGGGTGGTCGCGCCGATACACTGGATTTCGCCGCGCGACAGAGCGGGCTTCAGAATGTTCGCGGCGTCCAGCGAGCCTTCGGCTGAGCCGGCGCCGACCAGCGTATGCAGTTCATCGATGAAGACGATGTACTGCGGATTCTCAATCAACTCGCGCATGATCTGCTTCAGGCGCTCTTCAAACTGCCCTCGATACTTCGTGCCGGCGACGATCAGCGACAAATCGAGCGACAGAATGCGCTTGTTCTCAAGGAACGACGGCACGTCGCCGCGGTGAATCCGTTGCGCGAGGCCCTCGACAATCGCGGTCTTGCCGACGCCCGGCTCGCCGATCAGGACGGGATTGTTCTTCGTGCGGCGGCACAGAATCTGCACCACGCGCTCGATCTCATTTTCGCGACCGACGAGTGGATCGAGTTTGTCGTTGGCGGCGTCGTCGGTTAAATCACGAGAGAATTCGGCGAGGTGCGGTGTCTCTTTCTTCTGCGCGGAACGGAGGTCGGCGCCAGTCGCGCGAGCCACCTCTTCTCTGACGGCGTTTAGGCGCAGACCCCGCTCGTACAAAATCTCCGCCGCCATCGACCGCTCTTCTCTCAGCAACCCCAGCAACAAATGCTCCGTCCCGATGTGCCGGTGCTGCAACCGATCACTCTCTTCGTGCGCGTACTGCAACACCCGCTTCGTCTCCGGCGCCAACGGCAACTCCACTGAGGTCGAAATCTTTTCCCGCAATGGTGCCCGCCCCTCGACCTCTTTGCGGATCACCTCCAGATTGGCCTGCGCCCGCGCCAGAAAGCGCGCCGTCAACGTCTTGTCTTCGCGCATCAGCCCTAACAGCAAGTGCTCCGGCTCAATCGCCGGCGCCCCAAACTGACTCGCCTCGTAGCGCGCGAAGAAGATCACCCGCCGCGCCTTCTCCGTATAGCGTTCAAACATAGGTAATATTACCGACCTGAATTGGATAAACAGATTTCAAGTTGATGCGCGTACCGAATTGCGAAAGAGAGAACGCGCTTAACTTCGGCGTCGCATGCCGCATTATAACTGAAGAGATGCCAGATGTCAGAATAGTAATAAACGGGGGGATGCGGTCAAGTGCTGATCGAGTGTTTCAATCCTCCGCATTCAACTCACGTCGTCAGACATTTCCAACGCCCCGTTTCGCAGGCGCATCACGCGGTCGCAGGCGCCAGCCAAGTGTTCGTTGTGCGTCGCGACGACGACCGCCGAGTTGTGTTCGCGGCACAGCGCGAGCAGAAGCGCCCCGACATCTTCGCCGGTCTGCGCGTCGAGGTTGCCCGTCGGCTCGTCGGCCAACACGAGGCGCGGGCCGGTCACGAGGGCGCGGGCGATGGCGACACGCTGCTGCTCGCCACCGGACAGTTCGCCGACCGTATGCGCCGCGCGCCCGGCCAGCCCGACACGCGCCAGCATTCTCGCTGCCGCCGCGCGTGCTTCCCCCGAACGTCGCCGCGCGATCATCAACGGCAGCGCGACGTTCTCCACCGCCGTCAAATCCCTGAGCAGGTGGTGAAACTGAAAAACGAAGCCGACTTCACGGTTGCGGAAGCGCGCCGTCGCTCGGTCGTCGGTGTGTGTCATCTCAAATTGGCCGAGCTGCGCCCGCCCGCCATCCGCCGCCTCAAGCCCGCCGAGCACGTGCAGCAGCGTCGACTTGCCCGCCCCCGACGCCCCGACGATGGCGATCATCTCGCCCGCCGCGACCGTGAACGACACGGCGCGCAGCACCTCCAATCTGTCACCCGCCGGGGTGGTGAATGATTTCCAGAGGCCGTCAACCACGAGACTGACGCCAGGGGTCGGGAG
>JACDEG010000146.1:0-8562 GCA_013816505.1 Pyrinomonadaceae bacterium
CAGCAGCACAGCCCGGTTGCGGTATTCGAGCGCTTTATCCAGCTCTCCCAACATCTGGTACACAGCGCCGATATTGTTAGTCACGCCGGCTTCTGACAGTTGGTCTCCCGCCTCCCGCAGTAAGGACACGGCTTTGTTGAGATGCTCCAGCGCTTTCTGCATCTCGCTGAGAGTTCGATACACATTACCGAGGTTATTGAGCGTGATAGCTTCCCCACGCTTATCCCCGGCTTCTCGCAGTACAGACAGAGCTTGGTTGTAATGCTCCAAAGCTTTCTGCAGCTCGCCCTGAGTCGCGTACACTGCGCCCATGTTGAGAAACGCAATTGCCTCTCCGCGTCGGTTTCCTCTGGCTCCATAAAGCGGCAAGCTCTGGTTGTAATGCTCCAAAGCTTTCTGCAGCTCGCCCAGAGTCTCCAAGGCAAGCGCCATATTGTTGAGCACGGTGGCTTCTATGCCCCTGTCTCCCACCGCCCGCAGCAACGGCAAAGCTTGGTTGTATTGCTCAAGCGCTTTTCGCGACTCGCCCAGAACCTCGTACGCACGGCCGATGTTATTAAGCGCGATGGCTTCACCACCTCGATCTCCTAACGCTCGACGCAGCGACAAAGCCTGATTGTATTGCTCCAATGCTTTCTGTGTTTCGCTCAGACTGGAATAAACCAGGCCAATCCAGATGAGCGTGCCGGCTTCTCCGGCGCGGTCTTCCACCTTCCTGTACAGCGTCAGCGCTTCTTCAAACTTCTTGAGCGCCGCCTCTAGAGAAGACTTTTGGCCTTTTGAGCGCAGTTGCTTTGCTTCAACAAATGCCTTCTGGGCCGCTGCCCGGTCTTTGTCCTGCTCAGTGGGTTCTCGAAGCTCCGCAAGCTTTATTTCATATCGCCCAGCATCGAACTCCTTTCCCACAGCGTTCACTTCCAGGCGATAGACGTCTGCCGTCTCGGCGATCCAATCCACTGACTCACTGCCGCGTAATCCATTCGAACCATCAAGGTCTGCTACTGGATTTCCATCTATCCCTGATAGCTTAACCGCCACATCAATTCCTTTTTGCTCGACTGCCACATGCATATACTGCCCGGAAGCAAGTATGATCTGGTAGATATGTGATTGGCCTCCGGCAAGTTCTCGTTCAATAGGCTTACCAGGTTCCAGCGGTCGTAAATCCGCGCCCTCTTGGCTGATGCCATTGTTTACCCACGCAGGCATTAACAGCGTGCGTGCGTGCGTTCTGCTCACCGGCCCGACCGAAAGCCACAGGCAGATGCACCAGGCAACGCCACGGCAAGTAAAGCGCTGCTTCCAAAGATATGAAATTAAGATTGATGCGCTGTTGTTTGTCATAACTATAATCCGGGACTCTCAGGCAGCAACTGCCGGAAGCATCTGACAGTGTTTTCGACTTGCATATTTATGACGAATCTCGTGGCATTCGACAAACGGCCCTGCATAATTATGCATGACGCCGGCTCGCGCCCACGGAAAAGATCATCCCTGAAGAACATCAATCAAAGTCGCCGCGCCGGATGGCCTCGGCGATTCTTTGAATGTCAGGTGAAAGAGAACGGTCGTGCGTCAGGCGCGGCACCTGTCGGCGCAATGTTTCGTAAGCGCGGAGGACGCCACGGCCCGGTCGAAGTGGCAGGCGGTACTCTAAACCTTCGGCGGCGCAGAGGAGTTCGATGGCGACGACGTGCTCGATGTTCTCGACGATGGTGCGCAATTTGGTCGCCGCCGTCATGCCCATCGAGACGTGATCTTCTTTGCCGCCGGAAGTCGGCAGGTTGTCAGTGCTCGCCGGGTGCGCGAGGACTTTCGACTCGTTCAGGAGCGCGACCGCCGTGACCTGCGCGATCATCATTCCCGAAGACGTGCCGGGATGTGCCGTCAGGAAGGCGGGCAGCCCTTCGCTTAAATCGGGGTTGACGAGACGCTCGGTGCGGCGCTCGCTGATGTTGCCGAGATGGACAAGGGCGATGGCGGCGGTGTCGAAGGCGAGCGCGAGCGGCGCGCCGTGGAAATTTCCGCCCGAAAGAACTTCGTCGGTGTCGGCGAAGACAAGCGGGTTGTCGGTCGCGCTACCGGTCTCGGTCTCCGCCGCTTCGCGCGCGTAGGCCAGGGCGTCACGCGCCGCGCCATGCACCTGCGGCATGCAACGCAGAGAGTAAGCGTCCTGCACGCGCGGATCATTCTCAAGGTGCGACGCGCGGATTTCACTATCGATTAAAAGTTCTCTGAGGTGCGCGGCGACCTGCTGCTGGCCGCGGTGCGGACGCGCGCGGTGGATGCGGTCATCAAACGCGGCGGGCGTGTCGCGCAGCGCTTCCAAAGACATCGCGCCGGCCGTATCTGCTGCGTACGCGAGGCGTTCGGCGCGGGCCAGCGCCAACGCACCAACCGCCGTCAGCGCCTGCGTGCCGTTTAAGATCGCGATTCCTTCTTTGGCTTCGAGACAGAGCGGCGTAATTCCGGCGCGGCGGAGGGCTTCGGCGCCCGGCAGTCGTTCGCCTCCGTGGAAGGCTTCGCCTTCGCCGATGCAAGCGAGCGCGAGGTGGGCAAGCGGGGCGAGGTCACCGCTCGCGCCGACCGAACCCTTTTCCGGAATCAACGGACAGACGTTGCGGTCGAGCATCGCGAGCAGCGTCTCAGCGACAATTGGGCGAGCGCCGCTGTAGCCGAGCGCGAGGACATTGGCGCGCAGCAGCAGCATCGCGCGCGTCTCTTCGTCGTTGAGCGGCGGGCCGATGCCGCACGCATGACTGCGCACCAGATTCAACTGTAACTCGCGCAACTCTTCCGCCGGGATGGAGATGTCAGAGAGCTTGCCGAATCCGGTGTTGACGCCGTAGACGACGCGCCCTTCCGCGACGATGCGTTCGACGGTGCGCCGCGACGCCTCCATCCGCTCGCGCGCCCCGGCGGACAGCGCCACATGCCCCGCGCCGCCCCGCGCCACATCGGCGATCTGCCCGAGCGTCAATCGCTGTCCGTCGAGTTGGAGCATAAAGAGTAGAAGTTAGAGACGGTGCCCTGCAAAAACCACTGTCACGAAATCGTTTTATGAATGTCGTCGGTGCCGGGCTTCATCCACTCGCCGGTGTCGAGTTTTTTCCACTCGCCGGTGGTCATGCTGGCGGTGCGGGCGCGCGTGCGGGCGCGGGCGCGTTTGGCGCGGACGGTGGTCGCACTGCGGCGGCCGTCGGCGGCGGCGCGCGTCCAGTCGGTGACGCGGCGGAAAGTGTCGAACGAAAATTCGTGGCGCGGCAGCACCTCCCCGGTCGCTTCGCGCAGGCGTACGGTGGCGAGCGCGAAGACCAGGATCACCATGTTGAAGACTACGCCGACCATGAACACAACTGAGCCGGGCAGCAGACCGACGGCAGCCCGTTCGATGAAGACGTCGAAGTTTGTGGTAGGCACTGGGTGCAGATAGACCTTCAGGTTCCAACTCAGCGCGAGCAGCGCGAAAATCCAGAGGTAGTTGCGGCGCAGGCGGCGTCCGACCGCTTCCCACTCGCTGATTGTGAAGTGCGGTGTGACCAACTCTTCAGCAAGGCGCGCGGCCCACTCGTCGTCGAGCTTTGTCTGCGGCAACAGCATCTGCGCGAAGTAGCCGGTTTCAATCATCCGCACGCGGCTCGACCAGATTTCGTAATAGCGATAGCGGCGCGCTTCCATGAAAAGGAAGAAGGCGACCAGCACCGAGTTGATGATAATAACGAAGTGCGGGTTGGCGGGCGCGCTGAATGCAAACGACAGCGTCGCGCCGGCGGTCAGCACCGCCCAGTTAGTCGTCGTATCGAGTCGGTTGCGCCAAGTGTTCGAGCGCTGCACTTCGCCGCGGTAGAAATGCACCATCGCCGTGTTAAATTCCGCCGGCGACATCTTGCGGCGCAGGGTATTTAAGGCGTCGGGCGTTTTGCCAGCGGCGGGGATTTCAGTCACGTGCGGAGCGCCGGCCGCCTGCTGCTGCGGGGATCTTCCGGGACCGCGTTCGCTGCTCCTGGCGCCGGGCAACGGGCCGCTCACTTTGGGGCGTGTTTCAGGTTTCATCACTTCGACTTCGCCGGGTTCGGCTCTCGCGGGGAGGGGAAATGCAAGCCGAGCGAACCGGATGATAGCACGCAGTCACGGGAAACGCCCTGCTTGACAGGTGGCGTAGCCAACCCTATATTCGGCTTTTGCAAATTGCTGATTGAAAATGTCTGAGCGCGGGATAATGGCGGACGATGATGACGACAAGAACCTTGACGCGCGTTGGATGCGTGAGGCTCTCTGGGCGGCACGCGAGGCGGCAGGGCGCGGCGAAGTGCCCGTCGGCGCGTGCGTCGTCGGGGCGGACGGCGAGACGATGTTGGCCGTGGCGGGTAACCGGACGCGCACCGACTGCGATCCGACAGCGCATGCCGAAGTCGTCGCGCTACGCGAAGCGGCGCGCCGGACTGGGAATTATCGGTTGACCGGGGCGATTGTCTACTCGACCATTGAGCCGTGCGCGATGTGCGCGGGCGCGCTCGTCCAGGCAAGGGTCGGGCGTCTCGTCTACGGCGCGCGCGACGAACGCGCCGGCGCCGTCGAGTCCGTGTTCCGCGTCTGCGACGCGAGTTCTTTGAATCACCAAATAGAATTAATGGCGGGCGTGCTCGAAGATGAGTGTCGTCGCGTGATGCAGGAGTTCTTCCGCGCACGTAGAAAGGCAGATGTCAGAGGTTAGATGTCAGCTAAAGAGAGACTATTGACATCTGATATCTAACATCTGCTTTTGGAGAGGTCGCATAGTGGATTAGTGCACCGGTCTCGAAAACCGGAGTGGGCGAAAGTCCACCGTGGGTTCGAATCCCACCCTCTCCGCCAGATTTTGAAGGATGAGGGATGAAGTAAAGACATTAAAATTTGTTTGATCTTATTCATCCTTCATCCTTCCGCCTTCATCCTTGCTTTTGGAGAGGTGCAAGAGTGGTTGAATTGGCAGCACTGGAAATGCTGTGTGCGGGAAACCGTACCGTGGGTTCGAATCCCACCCTCTCCGCCAGATTTTGAGGGATGAGGGATGAAGTAAAGACATTAAAATCTGTTTGATCTTACTCATCCCTTATGCTGAAGCCGTTCCTCCGCCCCGGCCTGGACGTTCTGTTCGTCGGGTTCAATCCACATCCGTACAGTTGGGAGCGTGGACGCTATTACGCGCACGGCAGTCTGTGGCGCATCCTGCGCAAGTCGGGACTGGCGCCCGAAATCCGCGACGACTCGCAACTCTTTGATCACAACTTCGGCATCACCGATCTTGTGCCCGACCGCCCGACGCGCGAGGCGAAAGAGATTACGGACGCTGAGTATGCGGAGGCTGCGGTTCGCTTCCGACGCCGGGTGGCGCGCCTCAAGCCGCGGGTCGTGTGCTTTACGGGGAAAGACGTGTTCCGACATTTCGCGGGCTTGAAGCGGGGCGTGAATGTCGAGTACGGTTTGGCCGGACGCTGGCGCGAGTCGCTCTTGTTCGTCGCGCCATTCCCTTCGCACAAATGGATCACGGACGCTGAAAAGGCGCGTCACTATGGCGAGATTCGCGCGCTGCTTGACGGGCGGTTGCCAACTCCGGCGGAAACCATTAAAGTCATTTTCCGATAGTTTTCATCCGCCATCTTTTGACAATTTATCAGACTTCGGGCTCCGCACAACGTTTGCCCTGCGAACCCCGCCAGGCCGGGAACGGAGCAACGGTAGCAGCGGCGACGTGTGTTGCGGGTCAGTCCGGAGTCTGGCCACTTCGAGAGCAAGGATGAAGGCGGAAGGATGAAGGAGGAAAGTAATGATTTCTCTTCATCCTTCCGCCTTCATCCTTCATCCTTGCTTTTATGTCTTACCAAGTTATCGCTCGCAAGTGGCGCCCGCAGACCTTCGAGGAAGTGACGGGGCAGGAGCCGATCACGCGCACACTGCGTAGCGCGATTGAGCACGACCGCCTGCACCACGCCTACCTTTTCTCCGGCGCGCGCGGCGTCGGCAAGACGACCACTGCGCGTCTCTTATCCAAAGCACTCAACTGCCACCGCGCCGGCCGCCCGACGCCGACGCCCTGCGCCATCACCGACCCGCAGGCCTGCGCGTCGTGCCGCGAAGTCGCTGAGGGCCGCTCGATTGATGTGATGGAGATCGACGCGGCCTCGAACACCGGCGTCGACAATGTTCGCGAAGCGATCATCAACAACGTCGCCGTCCACCCGGCGCGCGACCGCTATAAAGTCTTCATCATCGACGAGGTTCACATGCTCTCCGGCGCGGCCTTCAACGCGTTGTTGAAGACGCTCGAAGAGCCGCCGCCGCGCGTTGCGTTTATCATGGCGACGACCGAGGCGCACAAACTCCCCGACACGATCCTGTCGCGCTGCCAGCAGTTCGAGTTCCGCACCATCGCCGCCGCGAAAATCGCCGAGCGCCTTCGCCTCATTGCCAGCGCCGAACAGATCGAGGTTTCCGACGACGCGCTACGCGAAATCGCACGCGCCGGCGAAGGCTCGATGCGTGACGCGCAGTCGGCGTTCGATCAGGTGATTAGTTTCAGCGGCGGCGCGATTGAGGTCGAGGATGTCGAGGTCGCGCTCGGGCTGGCCGGCGCGGAGTTGCGAATGCGCGTCACGCGGGCGATTGCCGACGGGGCACCGGCGGAGGTGCTCGCCGTGGTGGACAGTCTAGAGACGCGCGGCTACGACCTGCGCAACTTCTGCCGCGACCTGCTAGCGCACCTGCGTAACCTGCTGGTCGTTAAAGTGGCGGGCGAAGCGGTCGGGCTGGCCGATGCAACCGAGGGCGAGCGGCGCGAGATGAAGGATGCGGCAGCGACGTTCTCCGAGTCTGATCTGGTGCGTTTCTTCCACAGCCTGACGGAGACCGAGAAGCATCTGCGCGAGAGCGCGCACCCGCGCTATCAATTGGAGATCGGCCTCGTCAAGTTAATCGAGATGCGCCGTCTGGCGCCGCTCGGTCAGATCATCGACCGCCTCGCCGCGCTCGAAGAATCAATGCGCACCGGCAAGGCCCCGTCCGCTGCGTCGAACACCGGCTCAAGCGCGCCGCCCGCAGTCGGCAGCAGTAGTGGAGGCGGCAGCGTGTCGCGTTCCATCAACAATAGTCCCACGGGTGGCGCGTCGGTGGCGGCTGCGCCAAGTGAGGCCGGTGCGTCGTCAGCGGCGCGGGAAATCGACGGCGGCGGCATTGGCGCGACGACACGTAGCGATAGCGTTCCCCACGCGGATGAAATCCCGTTCCCGCTCAACAGCAGTTTTACGCCGCCGACTTCCTCGGCGAAACCCGGAGTTCCGCCGGCGGCACCGCGTCACACCGCGTCGTCACAGTTGTCATCGCCGGCATCTTCATCACTGATATCTTCACCCTCGTCTTCGCCTTTGCCGTCGCCCTTGTCATCGCCATCATCAGCGCCATTATCAATGTCGTCATCGACGCCGCCAGCGGGTCTCAAACTCGTGCCGCCAGCGGCCATCGAAATAGCGCCGACGCAAGCAGCGCCGTCCTTCTTTGATCAGCCGCCCGCACCGCCGGAAGACTATCCCGGGCGGCGCATCCCGGCGTCAGCGGCGGGCGCTGCTGCTACCGCGGCGTCGCCCGCGTTCGCCAACGTCACAGTGCCCGCTCCATCAACTTCGGGCGCGGACGCTTCCGCAACAGGCGACGAGATCGAGCGCATCAAGCGCTCGCTCGATGACCGGCGGAAGCCACTGCTCGGGGTCGCGTTGGACAGCGCACGCACGGCGCGCATCGACGGGGATGATCTGTACGTCGTCTACACACCTGATCACAAGCACCTGCGCGATAGTCTGTTGAAGCCGGACAACGCCAAAATTCTGCGCGAGGTCTGCCGCGAAGTCGCTGGGCGCGACCTCGGCCTGCGGGTCGTCGTCAAAACCGCCGGCGAGAGTGACGATGTGCCCTTCACGAAAGAGGACGACAGCCGGCGCGAGAAGGCGGAACTGCGCGCCCTCGTTGAAAAGCATCCGATGGTGCAGGAGATGTTGCGCACCTTCCGCGCCGAGATCATTGATGTCGGTCGCGTCGCCCCGGATGCACTGGCAGAGGCGGAAAAACCCGCCGACAAAAGCGGCGACTGACTCCGCACGGCGCGCGAGAACAAAGCGCGCCATCGATGCGTATAGCAACATCACGGAGGTAATAAAAGAAACATGCGCGATCCTTTGCTGGCAGGCATCCTCAGTTTGCTGATTCCCGGAGTCGGTCAAATCTACAACGGCCGGATCATCGTCGGTGTCTTGTGGCTGATCTTAACGGGCGTGTCGTGGATCGGCACGGCCGGGTTATTCGGTTGGGTCATCCACTTGATCGCCGCCTACTGCGCTTATTCGTACGCGAAAGATCATCCCGTCCGCGTGTGACGGCGAGACAGTCTCAAGCAACACCAATCAATTAAAACAAAAAGACGCCGCAGGAGTAATCCTTGCGGCGTCTTTATACTATTGAAAGTCGCGGCGCTTTCGCACCTCATGATGTCGGATTGGGTTTGCTGACTGGGGGCGGGACGGCGCGTGGGATGTC
>JACDEG010000146.1:8572-12326 GCA_013816505.1 Pyrinomonadaceae bacterium
ATCGTCGAAGCCGGGGAGTGCGGGCGATTGTTCTGGCGTTTGCAGTTTTGGGAGGGGCGTTTTGCCGCGCAACACTGGCAGGATTCTGGGCCTCGGGATGCTGACAGTGGCAATGCCTGCGGTGCGCCTCAGAATCGCGCCGCCCCGGCCCGCGACCCACGCCGCGGTGCCGCCGTGATATGCCACCGCGAACAATGACGCGCTAGTGATCGTCGGCTGCGTCTCCCACGTCTGGCCGCCGTCTTTGGTCTGGAGCACGCGCCCCTGTTCGCCCGCGACGAGCGCCTCGTCACGCCTCGGTGCGGCCACTGCGTAGAGGTTGATGGCGACGCCGCTCTCTTGATCCTGCCATGTCGCGCCGCCGTCGTCGGTGCGCAAGATCAGCCCCTTCTCGCCGACGACGTAGCCGCGCGCGCGGTCGGCGAAGTGAATTGCGTTGAGCCACTCCTTGGCGTTCACCTCGACGAACTGCCAGGTTTCGCCGGCGTCTTCGGTGCGGAGCACGGTGCCGCTTGAGCCGACGGCGACAGCACGCTGCTCGTCAACAAAGGCGACGTCTTCGAGCAGCGCCAATGTGCGCGACGGCTTCTGCTGCCAAGTCTCGCCGCCGTCTGACGTGACGAGGATGACGCCACGCGCGCCGACCGCGATGCCGCGCTTCAAATCAAAGAAGTGAACGCCGAATAAATCCTCTCTGACCGGCGTCGCGATCTGCGACCAAGTGACCCCGCTGGTTTCAGAGAGCAGAACCGTACCGCCTTCGCCGACCGCCCAGCCGTGTCGCCGGTCCGCGAAATAAATCTGGTGCAGGCGCACCGTGACGCCCGACGGTCGCGCCGTCCAACTCTTGCCGCCGGAGTTGGTGGCAAGAATGCGCCCACGCGCGCCGACCGCCCAGCCGCGCTCGTCGTCGAGAAAGAAGATATCAGAGAGATCGTCCCGCCCACCTTCGGTCAACCGCCGCCATGCCAGTCCGCCATCGTCTGTGCGCAGGATCAAGCCGTCGCGCCCCGCCGCCCAACCAGTGTTCTCGTCGGCGAAGTGCAGCGCCGCCAGACGCGGGTTCGTCCTGATGCTGACCGGGAACCACAACGCACCGCCGTTCGCGGTCGTTAGCACCTGACCTTCGTTTCCGACCGCCCATCCGTGATCCGCATCGGCGAAGTAGACCGCGAGCAGGTCGGTGCGCAGCGTCACCTCGACACGCGCCCACGTCTCGCCGCCGTCGATGGTGCGCAGCACGAATCCGCCGTAGCCGACTGCGACTGCCGTCGGTGTCAGCCCCGCGAACGCCACGCCGGTCAGCGACAATTCGGTTGTGGTCGGATGACCCTTCCACGTCTCGCCGCCGTCTTCGGTCATGAGCAGCGTCCCGCGCTCGCCGACCGCCGCGCCCACCTTGTCATCGCTGAACGCGATGGAGAAAAGATGAGTGCGGACGCCGGAGTTCTGCGCCCTCCATGTCTTGCCGCCGTCGTCCGTGGTGATGATCTGACCGTAACTGCCGACCGCCCAGCCGCGCATCGCGTCGTTCGTGAATGTCACGCCGTAGAGATGGTCACGCACCCCCGTCGCGCGCAGCATCCAGCGTTCGCCGCCGTTCGTGGTCGTCAGCACCGCGCCGCGCGAGCCGACCGCGACGGCCGTATCCTTGTCCTTCACAAAGAGCGCGTAGATGGTCGTCGTGGCGGGCGACTTTTGTTCGTCCCAAGTAAAACCGCCGTCACCAGTACGCAGGATCACGCCGCCTTCACCGACCACCCACCCATGCATTTTGTCCGCTGCGAAGCGCACGGCTTGAATCGCGTTCCCCTGCGGCAGAGGGTTCTGCCACAACCACCCGCGCGTCTGTGCGAATGCGCCGCAGGTGGATGCGCCGATGATAATCAGCATCATCAGGAGCGTGCGTGCGCCGAGACATGAGGCAGTAGTAAACAGCATTGGGCAACAGTATTAACGAAAGTGCAAACGTCAGTTAATTGAAAAGCTAACGGGGGTGCAGGCCGATGATCTTTCTGATGCCGTTGTAAGAAGCTTTGAAGACTTTCGTTAGTCGATTGTCGTTGCTCTCCGGCGCGACGCCGGCGGTCAGTCCCATCACTGTCATGTGACGAGTATCGATGAACGGAAGTTCAATGACCTCACCCACGACTGCCACTTGCAACGTCGCGTCAACGCGCAAGACCTCGTCCTTGCGAAGCGTAAGATGTTTCTTGATGAATGTCGAAAAGCCGTTAGCTTTGATCTTCAAAGTGTAAGAACCCGCCTTGCACAGAGAGAATCTGTACGTCCCTTCGTCGGAACTGATAACCGTGTGGGATTCTTTCGCGCCTTCGTTGATGAGAGTTACTTCGGCGTTTGGGATGACGGCCTGAGTGGCGTCATAGATTGTTCCCGTTACCGCCAGTCCGGAGTCTTGAGTGGACGTTTGTGCATGAGAAAACTTGAAGACGGTTGGCGAACAGGTCGCTTCCGGATTGCCGATGTGCGCCGGTGTCTGGGCCATCACGCTGCCGGTGCCGACGCCGATCAAAGTGGTGAACACCGCGCTGACGAAGATTGAGGCCCGCCGTTTCACGGTGCGCCAGTTCGTGATGAAATCATTGGTCATATCTCTGGTCACATCTCTGGTCACAATAGTGCCGTCGGCCCGTCGCTCGAATTTGGCGCAGAGTCGTCCTTGCTTGTTGTCAACCACCGACTCGGCCTGTCGGCGGGTCATCGCGGATAGGTTGTAGACGCTCTTTTGACATTGACCGCAGAACCGCACCTGCTCGGTGCCGGCCATCGCATCCCAACCGATGGAGCACGGTGCGGGAACATCAATCCCCTTGAGTCGGTCTGTTTGCTCAATCATCAATGTTTCCTTTGATTCCGTTGCCGTTAAGGAGAAAAAATACTATCACCGCTGAGAACGCCTCGGCATCGGAGGGCACGGAACGAAGGATACAGCACACAGCACACAGCACACACGTGTCAACGCTCAACTCTCTGTGTCCTCTGTGTAACCTCTGTGTCCCTGTGTTAAAAATGGGCGTCCGCGCCACTCAATCACCGCCTGAAACACTTTCAATCCTAACCAGGCCTTCAACTTTCGTTGCGACAAGCTATACCTTGTGAATGATGTCGTTCATCGCTTCGGACGCTTCGCGCAGCACGTCTTCGTCGACACGGCCAAACTCGGCGATGCGTCGTGCCGCGCCGTCGACGGCTTCCTGCGCGATGTGGCCGGCGTGCCCTTTGATCCACTGCCACTTAATCTGGTGCGCATTCACCGCCTGGTCGAGCCGCGCCCACCACTCGTGATTCGACTTGCGCCGGAAGCGCCCCATCATCGTCTCGACGACGTAACGGGAATCGGTGTGGACGGACACGCGGCACGGCTCAGTCAACTGCTCAAGGCCGAGCGCGGCGGCGGCAATCTCCGCCTGCTGGTTCGTCGCCGTCCCAAGATACAACCCGAACGCGCGCCACACATCGCGATAGCCGAGCAGCGCTACCGCCGCCGCGCGTGTCTCCGCCTGCCCATTGCCGAGGCTCGACCCGTCACAGAAAATCGACACCGATTTTAGCGAGGGGCCAGGGTCCAGGGGGCGGGGGTCGGAGTAAGGCGCGCCGACGGCTCTCAATTCCTTCCCCTTCTTATTCATCCCTCATCCCTCATCCCTTAAGAATCCCTTCGCCCTCAATCGTCACGCTGCTTCTTCAACGACTCGCGCGATAGTGATGACATGATCGACCGACTCTTCGAACA
>JACDEG010000602.1 GCA_013816505.1 Pyrinomonadaceae bacterium
GCGTTTTGACAGTGGTCGAAAACATCCCGCCGCGTGCGTTTGCATCGTGGCACGGGTCGCACGGTGTTTTGGAAGAGATGCGCCGCGAGGAGACGGCGACCGCCAAAAGCCTCGTCGAGCGCGTCGGGAGAGTTGCAGACGGGCGGCGTCACGGCTGAGGCGGTGGTGCGTCACGGCGATCCGCGCACGGTGATCGTCGAGGAAGCCGAACATTGGTCGGCTGATCTGATTGTCGTCGGCGCGCGAGGCTACACGGGCTTGGCGAAGTTCTTGATGGGCAGCGTCTCGCAGGCAATCGTGAGCGGCGCGCCGTGTTCGGTGATGGTCGTGCGGCGCCAACTTCCGGCGCAACAGTGATTATAAATTGTTCGCGCTGATGGAGGCTGGAGAGTAAAGTGTAGAAGATGTGAATATCGTCATCAAAGAATCTTCATCACGGACAATGAAGCGGAATGAGCGTCCATCCTGACACACACACGCGCGAAGCCGAGTCGCCGTTACGACTGCTTGCCGATCAAGCTTTCTCGCGCGCCGCCGGTGCGCCGCTCGTCGCGGGAAACCGCGTGCGTCTCTTGCGCGACGCCGGAGAGAATTATCCGGCGTGGCTCGACGCGATCAATTCCGCAAAGCGTCATGTACATTTCGAGAGCTATATCATCCACGAGGACAGGGAAGGGCATCGCTTCGCCGACGCGCTGATAGCGAAAGCGCGCGAGGGTGTGCATGTCCGCGTGTTGTACGACTGGCTCGGCGCAGTGGGCAAGACTTCGCGCCGCTTCTGGCAAAGGTTGAGAGAAGCGGGCGTCGAGGTGCGATGTTTTAACCCGCCGAGTCTCGCCAGCCCCTTCGGCTGGATCACGCGCGATCACCGCAAGATGCTCACGGTTGACGGGGAAGTTGGCTTCGTCACCGGATTGTGCGTCGGCGAGATGTGGGTGGGGAACCGCGCACAGGGGCGTGAGCCGTGGCGCGACACGGGCGTGGAGATTCGCGGCGTGGCGGTCGCCGATCTCGAAGCCGCCTTCACACGCATTTGGAAGGAAACGGGAGAAGCTCTGCCGGCAGACGCAGTGTCGGACAGAGACGCCCTCGCGTCGGCGGGCGACGTGAGCTTGCGCGTGATTGCGGGCGAGCCGTCCACAGGAGGACTTTACAGGCTCGATAAGCTGATCGCTGTTGGCGCGCGGGCAAGACTCTGGCTGACGGACGCCTATTTCGTCGGCACGACATCTTACGTGCAGGCGCTCGTCGCCGCCGCGCGTGACGGCGTTGACGTGCGTTTGCTTGTTCCGGGTTCGAGCGACATTCCTCTGGTGCGCGCGGTGTCGCGCGCCGGATACCGACCGCTCCTCGAAGGCGGCGTGAGGGTCTTCGAGTGGAACGGCTCGATGCTGCACGCGAAGACTGCCGTGGCGGACGGGCATTGGGCGCGCGTCGGCTCGACGAACCTCAATCTGGCGAGTTGGATGACCAACTGGGAACTCGACGTGGCGATTGAAGATGATGGTTTCGCGCGCGAGATGGAAGAGATGTACCTGCAAGATTTGGAACACTCGACGGAGATCATACTCAACGAACGTAAAAGAGTGCTGTTAAGCGGATACCCCGAACGACGTATTCGTTCCGCTCAGGTGAAGATCGGCGAGGGCAGCGCGGGGCGTGTGGTCGCCGGAACGGTCGGCGTCGGCAACGCCATCGGAGCCGCCATCACAAACCACCGGACGCTCGGCGCGGCGGAAGCGAAAGTCATGGCGAGCGGCGGCGTGCTGCTGTTGGTCGCTGCTGTCGTCGGGATACTTTTCCCGCGCGTGATAACCGTTCCCCTGTCGCTCATCGGAGTTTGGGTTGCAGTGGCACTGCTCGTCCGCGCCTACCGGCTGCACGTCGAAGCACGGCTTCGCACAGCGACACAACCCGAACAGGTTTCAGCCGAACGAACGACCGCACATAAATGAACAATCGGAGAGCGAAACTCTCACGACCTTGTGCGGCTGGGACAAATCACTTGAGATAGGTCGAGGAGACGGATGGCGGCGGTTCATCAACCAGAATCCATGCGGACTGCGGCGCTGCGCTACGGCTTCGGCGTCGGGGCTGTCGCCGTCGCCATGCTTTTAACACGACTGCTGTGGTCGTGGATTGAGCCGCATCCGACCGCGCTGTTTTTAGCCGCCGTCGCCGTCACCGCGTGGCGCGCCGAGCGCGGAGCGAGTTTGCTGGCAACTGCGCTGTCGGCTTTCGTCATTGACTACTTTTTCATCCCGCCCGTTTATGGATTGGAGCTGAGCGTGGACAACCTCGTGCGCTCATCCGTGTTTGTACTTGTCGCGCTCCTTATCAGTTACATTGATGCCGCGCGCAAGCGCGCCGTCGAGGAACGAGACCGCTTGCTCGCGCGCGCACAGGCGGCGCAGATGGAAGCGGAGAAAGCGAACCGCGCTAAGGATGATTTTCTGGCGATGGTCACGCACGAACTACGCACGCCGCTCGGCGTGATCTTGGGCTGGACGATGATTTTGCGCGCCAAACGTCTCGATGATGCGTCGCTTTCAAACGCACTTGAGCGGATCGAGCGCAACGCCCGGCGGCAGACGCAACTCATCGAAGACCTCTTGGACACATCGCGCATCGCGGCGGGCAAGCTGCGGATTGAGCCGATCCGAATCGAACTCGTCCCCGTCATCGAAGCGGCAATCGAGACAGTCGCGCCGTCAGCCGACGCGAAGCGCATTGAGATTCACGTAGAGTTCTGCCGTGAGCCTGTTGAGATCGAGGGCGACCCGCATCGCTTGCAACAAGTCTTTTGGAATCTTCTCTCGAACGCCGTCAAGTTCACGCCCGAAGGCGGGAGCGTCGAAGTGCGGCTTGAACGCGCAGACTCCCAAGCGCAAATCACTTTCGAGGATACGGGGCGCGGCATCAATGCGGAGTTTCTGCCTCACGTCTTCGAGCGTTTCCGTCAGGGCGATGAAGCGGCGCTGAGCAGGCAAGGCGGGCTTGGATTGGGGTTGGCGATTGTCCATCAATTGGTGGAGATGCACGGCGGTTCGGTGCGTGCCGATAGCCGGGGCGAAAATCAAGGGGCGATGTTCACCGTAAATCTTCCGCTCACCGATGTTGGGTTGCAAGCGCAAAGAGCGGTTTCGGCGCGATCACAAAGCGCGAGCAATGCGCCTTGAGGCTGACATAACACCCGACAGCATCGTTGCGAACGGATGATTACAACCGCTCTCACCATCCTTGTGGGTCTTGCGCTTCTGTCAATCGAGGCGGAAGCGCTGGTGCGCGGCAGCGCGGCGCTGGCGTTGCGACTTGGAATCACACCGCTTGTCGTCGGGCTGACGGTCGTAGCGTTCGGGACGAGCAGCCCCGAACTTGTGGTCAGCGTCAAGGCTTCGCTCGATGGCAACGGCGCTATCGCATTAGGCAACGTGGTCGGCTCGAACATCTGCAACATCGCTCTGATACTCGGCGTGTCCGCGCTGATTAAGCCGGTGCGAATCGAGGCGCAGGTGATCCGCCGCGAAATCCCCGTTTTGGTTTTCGCTTCCATCTTGCTGTGGGCGATGCTGGCGGGTGGAGAGTTGCAACGCTGGATGGGGCTGCTTCTCACCGTCGGACTCGTTGCCTATATCGCATTCAGCTACGGCGGGGCGCGGGCGGAGA
>JACDEG010000603.1 GCA_013816505.1 Pyrinomonadaceae bacterium
CAAGGATGCCGATCACTTTCGCGGCGGTCGTCCAGTTTTGCAAATTAGCACTCGCCCGCGTGCCGAATACATTAACCAACGTCACCACGGCAATCATCAGGACGGCGATCAGCTTGGCGAGCAGCGGCGTGAGCGGCACGATCTCGCCGAGATAGGCACTGAACGCGACAGCCAGCGTCGCCACCGCGCCGCTGCTGATGACGAAGAAGAGCGTCCAGCCGAAGAGGAAGGCGGGAAATCTGCCGAAGCAATCGCGGATGTACACATAGAGTCCGCCTGCCGCCGGTTTCATCGCGCCCAATTCGCTATAGGTCAGCGCGCCGAGTAGCGAGAGGATGCCGCCCACGAGCCAGACCAGCATGGCTGGCAGAATGAAACCATCCACTTGACGCAGCACCGCGCCGGGGACGAGGAAGATGCCAGAGCCGATCACTGAGCCGATGGTCAGCAAAATCAGATCACGCAGTCCGAGCGTGCGCGGCAGATTTATCATGCGAAGCGAACCTCCTTACGTGATGACATCAAAGGGTCGAAGCTCGCCTCAGCACAATTACAGAATCGTCTTAAAATGCGAAGCGTCTAACTTTGATTTAGACTGCGCGTTAGGTTGAATATTCACCTCTGCATTTTACTGAAGAATATTTCTTTGACTCGAATCGCTGACAGCGAAAATCCGGCGATATGATTCTGCGGATCGCGCTTGAACTTAATCATTTGACCTTGCGGGCTGGCAAAGACATCAATAGACGCTTCTTCCAGCAGGATTTCTTCCGCGCCGACGTTCACAATTAACTTGTTTTCTTTAATGCTAAAAACGTATTTTGCGTCCAACTCTTCGCTGTAAAACATTCCCGCGAATTTGCTCAATTCTTCGGGCGTGTAGGCGGCAGGCTTTATAGGCTCAAAAACCTCCGGCTTCCCGCCGCTGACGACGACATACATATTCTTCGCTCTACCCGGTTGCGGCGGGCTGAAACTGATTTCAACATTGGTAGGAATATCCGGCATAAGAAAGCGACTTGCGCTGACAGCTTTCAATTCGATTGCATTATTAGCATTTATTACAAACAACAGCTTACCGTCCTTCACAATCACGCGCCGGTGAGTTACGGCGGTCGGATTAAAATAAAGACCGGCGACACCGGCTAACTCTTGTTCTGACAGTTTGAGAAAAGCAGATTCCGATACCGCCCCGCTGCCGTCATCTTTGGCTAGTTGCTTTAGCTGTTTCTCTAAAAAAATGTCTGCAACCTTTGTCGCTAAACCTGTCGCGTCGACACTACCTAAATTGCATAAACAAATTACTGAAAACTTCTGCTCCGGGAAACGAAGCATTTCTGCTCTAAACCCATTAAAACTTCCTCCATGACTAATCATCTTTAGTCCCTTATAATTGCTCGTCATGAGAGCGAAGGCATAATCAGTCTTTTCTTCATTATTCAGCGTCCCTGTCGTGAACAAGTTATTAATCAAATCTGCTCCACCCGCTAGTTTGTTGTTATAGAAGTTTTGATTCCACAACAATAAATCTTCGACTGAAGTAAAGAGACCTCCGTCGCCTACACCGTCAAAGTTAGTTATCAGGACAGAAAAGCCGCCGCCTTTGCGCGGAAAGTAGCCGGTCGCCCTATTTTTTATGATTTCGCTGCGATCGTCATGGAAACGAGTATTGACCATGCCGAGAGGCTTGAAAATGTTTTCATCCGCAAAGACTCGTAATGATTTGCCGCTGACTCTTTTTACTATTTGCGACAAGAGGAAGTAGCCTGAATTGCTATAAAGATATTTTTCACCCGGCTTAAAATTGAGGTTTTTCTGCCGCGCTATGAGCTTAATAAAATCATCGTCCGTATTAACATCTTCCGTGTGTCTGCCGGCAAGGTCTGTTAGTTCAAGATAATCACGGATGCCGCTGGTGTGATAAATGAGATGGCGGATGGTCACAGGGCTTTGATATTGCGGAATCTCCGGCAAGTATTTGCGGATGTCATCATCTAAAGAGATTTTTCCTTCCCTCGCTAAAAGCGCAATACTCATCGCCGTAAATTGCTTTGAGGTAGAGGCAATATAAAAAGAGGTGTTGGTCGAAATCGGAATGTTATAGTCCAGATTCGCCATCCCGTAACCGCGTTTATAAATGAAGCTGCCGTCTTTGATGACTCCCAACGCGCAACCCGGCGAATCCGGCTTATCCCATTGGGCGAATAACTTGTCCGCTTTAAGCGTCAACGATTCAACTGGCGCGGAATCGGTTTGCTCTTTTTTCCGTTCTTGGGCAAATGCCGTTAGGCTAAACGACGCTCCAAGTAAAATCGGAATAACGAACAGTGAATTAAGTGTTGTTAGTCTTTTCATATTTCTTAGGACTTACGCAAAGGGGTAAAAATCCTGATAATTAGCGCATGGCCCTCAGCACACGACCCACGCGCTTAGATTATTGCCAGTATCTGGTGAGCAGTCAGATCAACTACACGTTGACGAATTTTGCTGACCACTCTGCCAAGCTCAGTCACGACCAACTGAACCGTTTCTTGCGGGATGACAAACTGACGCCTCGCCTCGTGGGGGAACAGACTAGCGGGCAAATTATCACGTCGCTCAATGGTTATTTGATCTTTGACGATACCGTTGCCGATAAGAACTATTCTCGCTCACTCGAGTTGGTGCGTCGGCAATGGAGCGGCAACACTCACTTAGTTATCCGTGGCATTGGGATCGTGACCTGCCTTTACGTCAATACTTGTCGATCATCAGTGACTTGATGTGAGCGGGATAGTTTCCCGTCTGACGGTCAGTGCCTCGATGCGTGCCTCATTGACTTCGTAGCCGATGCCGTGACCTGTCGGTGCTTTGATTGTACCTTTGCGGCTCACCGTCACCGGCGGCGCAATGATATCTTCTTCCCAGTAGCGCGCCGAGGCGGAGACATCTCCGGGCAGGGTGAAACCGGGCAGCGTTGAGAGGGCGATATTGTGCGCTCGACCGATGCCCGCTTCGAGCATCCCGCCGCACCACACGGGCATATCTTTCTCTTGCGCGAAAGATTGGATGGCGTGCGCTTCCGCGTATCCGCCGACGCGACCGAGTTTGATGTTGATGATTCGACATGCACCCAACTCGTGTGCGTGTCGCGCGTTGGTCAAGCAGACGATTGACTCATCGAGGCAGATCGGCGTTTTAAGTTCGCGCTGCAACTTGGCGTGGTCAACGATGTCGCCGGGCGCAAGCGGCTGTTCAATCATCAAGAGATTGTATTCATCAAGCCGCTTGAGTACCGAAGCGTCCGTTTCAATTTTGTAAGCGGAGTTTGCATCAACCGAGAGCGTGAGAGAAGGAAACCGTTGGCGGATGGCTTCCACTAATTGAACATCTTTCCCCGGTTTGATTTTAATTTTGATTCTTTGATAACCGCTCTCAACCTCGCGTGTGATTTTGTCGAGCAGTGCTTCGGTCGTGTCCTGCAAACCAATGGAAACCCCGCACGCGATTTCCTCGCGCGTACCTCCGATGTGTTTCCACAATGGTGTTTGTAAGGTCTTCGCCTCCATGTCCCACATCGCCGCTTCGACTCCGGCTTTCGCCATCCGGTTTTCTCTAATCGGCGCGAGTGCTTCGCTCACTTGTGCGGCACTCTCAACCCGTGCGGCGGCTAAGAGCGGCGC
>JACDEG010000604.1 GCA_013816505.1 Pyrinomonadaceae bacterium
GACCGAAATGGGCGCGGGCGTCACTCGCGCTTAAGTAGCTGCCATCGGCATGAACACGTCGCCAGAGCGGTTTCAGGTTCTTTCTAATCACTGCAACCTTAGCCCCGATCCCGTTGCGATTACCCTTTGCGCCTTCGAGGCGGACTTGCAGCCAGTGGGTGTGTGCGCCGATCTCGTTAAGCAACAATCGCGCGGGACCGTTGTTGTTTGTGACCAGAATATCCACGTCGCCGAAGGCCGCCCCACGACTCACTTCAGAGCGTCGGAGAGACGGGCCGGCGTCCGCCGTGGTTTCGCGAAAAGCTTTACTCTGACCTTCGCTGTGGAAGAGTTGATTCCTTTGTTTGTAAGGGTAAGATTCGCCGCGCTGCGACGGCTGAAGCGTGACCGCCCCGTTGGCGGCAAACAGATCGAGCCAGCCGTCATTGTCATAATCGAACCAACCCGTGCCGAAGCCGGTTGATAAAAAGCTCGGTTGACTCAGATTGAATTGCAGCGTCGCGTCGTCGAAGCTGCCGCGTCCGTTGTTTCGATAAAGTGTGCTGCCCTCTTTCGTCAGGTTAGTGACTAGAATGTCATCATCGCCGTCGTTGTCGAAGTCCCCGGCGGTGACGCCCATTCCGGCGCGCGGCGCTCCGTCCGCGCTGTAAGCCGCCCCGGCCAATAGGCCACCCTCTTCAAAGGTGCCGTTCCCTTTATTGATCCAAAACAAATTGGCCGCCCCGTCGTTGGCAACGTAGATGTCGACGAAGCCGTCATTGTTGAAGTCCGCGCAAGTTACGCCGAGCGCGGGGCCGAACGCCGCTTCGATCCCCGACGATTGGCTCACGTCAACGAATCTGCCGTCTCCCTCGTTGCGAAAGAGCCGGCTCGGAATCGGGCGATATACGTTGGGCGCGCAATAGTCAGGCTCGCCCGTCGGGGTGTCACACCTTTTGTTGCCCTTGAGAGTGAAATCAATGTAGTTGGCAATGAACAAATCGAGACGGCCGTCGCGGTCAAAGTCGAGGAACGCCGCACTCGTGCTCCAGCGAGGATCATCCACGTTCGCCTCGCGCGTCACGTCCGTGAAGGTTCCGTTTCCATTATTACGATAGAGAAAATTGGGGCCGAAGTTGGTGACGTAGAGATCAGAATCGCCATCATTGTCGTAGTCGCCAATTGCCACGCCCATGCAGTGACTGATTCGGTTCAATCCCGCCTCATCGGTGGCATCGGTGAAGCGAAGTTTTTTCGACGGTATCAACTCATTACGAAACAAGCGATGACCGGGTTTCCATCCCGGCGACGGCGGAAACTTCGCGTCGCTCATCTGCCGATTCTCGCCGACGAAAGTCCCCTGCACGAGAAACGCGTCCAAATCGCCGTCGCCGTCGTAATCGAACAGCGCGCCGCCCCCCCCCATAATCTCCGGCAAGTAAAACTGTCCCGTCGCGCCGGTGAAGTGATGGAACGTCAGTCCCGTTTCGGCGGCGACATCGCGGAAGAGAATGTTTGACGAAGGAACGGTCCGCGCAACGCTGTACGGCACGTGATGAGCGAAGAGAAGAACTGCGAGAAGTTTGGCGAGCCGTCCGCTCTGGCGCCGCATCGTGTGCTCCCTAAGGTTGATTTCCTTCGAGCAGCCGAAGGTCTCTTTCGATCAGCGCCAATAGATCGTTTTGATTCGCGGGCGCTGCGCCGCTCCGCGCCTCCTTCATGTATTGGAGCGCGCGCCGACGGTCTCCCGCGCGGGCGTATACGGCGGCCAGCGCGCATTTGAAACGCGGCGTGTCTTCGTCCTCCGGCGTGAGCGTTTTCTGCAAGTGGCTGACGGCTTCCGCAAACTCCCCCGGCGCGCGAGGAGTCTGGCAAGGTGAAAATGAGCAGGACGGTAATTCGTCGCATAGATTATTCCTCAGTTCAGAACATCTCCCGGCTTTGCGGTTTAGTGGGGGAGGATGTCAAAAAGCGGGCGCGAGAGACTCGCCGCTCTCGCACCCGCTTGCAGTTTTCACTCTGTGTGCCCGGCTAGAAGCCGAAACGCAAGCCGAAGCGGAACCGCCGTTGATCCTGACCAGCCGACAGGATTTATCCCAAGCCGTTCAGTTGCAACGTGCCATCCGGATTCGTCCGGATGTTGCCCCGCGCATCTGCACTAAGCGAGGCAAACCAGTTGAGGCTGGCCGGTTCGGTCAGCGGCTAGAACGTGACACGCATGCCGAGCTGGATCCGCCGTGCGCCCGGCGTGTTGATGGTGTTGGTGCCGTCCGTGACGGTGTTGGCCGGAATGAACTGCAGGAAGTTGCTCGCCGTGAAGGTCGTCACCGGTGCGCCCCAGTTCGTGTGGTTGAAGACGTTAGCTGCCTCAATGCGGAACTCCGGCTGGATGCGCTCGCCGATTCTGAACCGCTTGAACAGCGAGAGGTCGAGGTTCCAAGCCGGCGGCCGGCGGAATTGGTTGCGGCGCGAAGTGCCGAAGCCCTCCCTGCTAGTACCGGTCGGCTGCGAGAATAGGCTAATGTCGTAGTACCGCTCCGTGCTCGATCCCACTTCGCTGGTCGGTTGCGGATCACCGTTGACGTTGATGAAGGTCGAGCCGCAGCCCTGGCAGTTCAGCGCGTTGTTCGTGCCAGTGATAGAGAACGGCGTGCCGGAGAAGGCGCCGAAAATGCCGTTGAGCTGCCAGCCGCCCAGGAGTCGGCTCTTCAGATTAGTGTCCTTGTTCAGGAAAGGCAAATCATAGACAAAGCCCATCTGGAAGACGTGCGTCCGGTCGAAGCCCGCCAGCGCGAAGTTGTCTTCGTACTTCAGCGGGTGGTTCCAGGTGAGGCCGACCCATCCGTCTTCGTCGGCCATGTTCTTGGCGCGGCTCAGAGTGTAGGCGCCCTTTAACAGCAATCCTTGCTGGAAGGGACGGTTGACCGCCACTTGCAACGAATTGTACCGGCTCCTGGTGCGAGCGGCCCAGTCGTTGATGGCGGTGGTGCCAGCCAGGGCGAAGTACCTGCGCGCGGCGTTGCCGCCGCCCGGCTCGCCATAGTTGATGTTCAGGTCAGCGTAGCCGCCGTCTGTGCGAGTTCCCACATAGGCCACCTCAGTGATGATGTCCCCCGGCAGCCTGTGTTCGTAGGCGATGTTGTACTGCTTGATGGTGGCCCGATCGAGACCTTCGCCTGAACCCGGGAAGTGCTCGATGCCGGGGTTCGGCGACCGCATAAAGACGTTCACCGGCAGCCGCACCCGGCCAGAGCTGAGGTCCGGGATCGGAACGGCGGGAATGCCGGTCGCCAGCGTGGTCACAAAGCCGAACTGCTCGGCGGTGTTGTTAAAGGTGATGTCATACGGGTACGATCCCCGCAACGGCCGCGACCAGGGGAGCGGATTGATGGTATGGCCGTATCCGGCCCTCAACACAGACTTTTCACTAACGCGGTAGGCAACGCCCAAACGCGGCGCCAGATACCAGGTCTGAAACTCAAGCCCGACATCCTCCGGCACATCGCCGCGGCCGCCCAGCAGCACCGTGTAAGTGCTGTAGTCGAGCCGTTCGATGCCGCTATTGGCACGCTTCATGAGCGGGTAATTCTCGAGCCGCAGGCCCAGGTTGAGCGTCAGATTCGGGGTGACGTGCCACCGGTCGCGCACGTAGAGCGCCGTCTGCCACTCACGCCCGGTCATA
>JACDEG010000147.1 GCA_013816505.1 Pyrinomonadaceae bacterium
AGCCAAGGTAGGCCATCAACTGGCGCGGGAAGGTTCAGCGAGTGAGATCGCCGACTCCGCGACCACGCAGACGGCGGTGATGAGTGCGACGCCGCGCATCGCTTGCATGGCTTCGACCACCGGTGACATCCGCCACGCCGGTAACAACTCTGCAATCTGATTGGTCAGACGTGCAACCCGCTCGGCGGCTTCATCGATGGCGGTGACATATTCTTGAAACGTGATCTGTTGTGCCGGGTGCGGCAGCTTGATATCGGCGAGGAGAGCGTAGGTGCGGCGCACTCCACGGTGTCTTGCCGGTATAGCGGATGTCGTGTCTGAGGAGCAGCGCTTGGAGTTGCTGACGGGCACGGGTCTCGGCACGCTTGGCATCTTCTCTGGCTCGTGACAAGTCGCGCATCGCTTCGTCGTCTTCGCGCGGCACGTACACCGCCGTCAGTTCACCGGCGCGATGCAAGCGGGCCAGTGAGATGGCATCGCGCCGGTCGGTCTTGATCCGGTCACCACTCTTCTGCGGCGTCATCGAAGGGGCGATCACGGTGCAGTCGATCTGCTTCGCGGTGAGGTGGCGGTAAATCGCGTAGCCGCACGGCCCGGCTTCATAGACGACTCGGCAACGTGCGGCCGGTGGAGTGGAGTTGACGGATCACTTTGTCGAGTGCCGCCAGGTCGCCGGTGATCTTGCCGTAGTGACGGACTTCCGCACTGCGCCCGTCGTCGGCGGTGGCAATGTCAATGGTCTGTTTGTGAACATCAAGACCGACGAACAAGTCTGTGGCTGAAGTAGCTGACATGATAATCTTCGGCATGGCTTGTCTCCTTGGTGATGGCACGGTGCCGGTGGATGGTTAAAACATCCGCGAGCATAACCCACGTTGAGCAAGGGACAAGCCGCTTACTTGCTGTCAGCCATCATGTCTAACCTCTCCAAAAGCCATAACCCCACTTATCAGTGGTTCACCCGCAGTTTTGATGGCGCGAAAAGGGAGGGGTCTGCCAGCCTTAGTGGCGGCAGACCCCTCCTTGTTAGCCGAGGCAGATCGCGTGACGGACAGTCCCTAAGGCTTCTTCTGGGCGGGCGGCGGCGTGGCGATGGGGGTCATCTGCAAGGCGACGATCTGCCAACCCCCCCGCCGCGCCTCACGAACAACTGCGTGACGCGGTACTGCCCGCTGGTCTCCTGCCCGCTATGATGTTCAGAACGCCCAACAGAAAGAGGCAGAGCGGTCTTCTTAGCATGAAGCGCATCCTTCGACAGATCAGAAATCGAACCTCACGACGAGTTGGAAAGTCCGCGCGGCTTGCGCGCCTGTTATCAACCCGAAGTTCGGCGAGTTGAAGTAGGGGTTACCTGCCGAGTCGATGGCGGTGCCGAGTCCGGTGTTCGGTGCGTTGAAGTTCGTGTGGTTGAGGATATTGAATGCCTCGCCGCGCAACTGCACCGCTAACCTTTCGCCCAACGCGATGCGGCGGCTGACTGAGAGATCGAAGTTGAACTCGCCCGGCAGACGCACCGTGTTGCGCCCGAGCGTGCCGATTCCGACGGGCAACACAAGGCGGCGACTCGCCCCCGTGCCGGTGAAGAAGGGGCCGACCGGCGCGTATGGGAAGTCGGGATTAGCCGTAGTCGTGCCGTTGGTGTTGACGATGATCGGCGAGATCAGGTAGCGGATGCCGGTGCCTTCCGGCGTCAGCGTCCCGGCGTAGATGCTATTGCTATTCACAACGGTCGGGCGTTGCTGCGTGGCGAGCGGGTTCGCGTTGTTCTGCGTGATCGTGTCGGGCAGTCCGGTGCGCGCGGTAATGAGTGGGTTGAATTGGAAGCCGCCTAGGGCACGCCCCAAAAGGTTTGGGAGAAAATCGTAGCGCTCCGTGGTGTATTGCACCGCGAGGCTGTAGATGTGCGTTCGGTCGAAGGCGCTCGGCGCGCGGTCAAGGAATCGGAACAAGTTCGGGAACTGTCCGGCGTCAACACCGTTCGGCTGCGAACTGCCGAATAGTCCGCTGCCGTCGTCAATTGACTTCGAGAAGGTGTAGGAGGTCAGGAACGAAAGGCTACGGGTGAATTGCCGCGATCCTTTCAATTGCAGCGAGTGGTATTCAGACGTTCCGGCATTAAAGGTCGGGCTGAAGCCGGCGACGGTTGGGTATGGGCGCAGCCCTTGCGTGAACGCGCCCTGGTTCCGATCTGCGATCTCCAGCGCGCTCTCGAACGACGGTTGATTGACTGGCAAGTTTAACGGCAGATGCAGACCGCGCGAGCCGACATACGAAGCGTCAACGACGATATCACCGGGAAGTTGCCGCTGAACGCCGACATTCCATAGCATCGTGTAGGGCAGTGGGTCAGTCTCGGCGAATTGTGCGCTCGCGCTGAGCGGACTGTTCACGCTCGCCGAGCGCGTCACGGCGAGCGGATCGGCGAGGTTCGGCATGATGTCAACCGGAATCCCTTCGCTCAGTGTGAAGAGCTGCGCGAGGCCGGTGCCCCGCCCTTGATAGTTCCGGATCACACTAAAGCCGGGGAAGGTGACGTTGCCGCCGAGGTTCGAGAAGATTTGACTGTAGAAAATGCCGAAAGCGGCGCGCAGCACCGTTTGATCATTGAGGCTGTAAGCTAAGCCGACGCGCGGCGCGAAGTTGTTGCGATCCGTCTTCAGGTCGAGCGTGCTCGACGAGTTAACGCCCGCGACGAGCAACTGCCCGGTTCTGTCGTCAATGCGCGCGTTGATGTCGTTGACAACCGAGATCGGCGTTTCGTATTCGTAGCGCAAGCCCAGATTCAAGGTCAGGCGTGGCGTGACCTTCCAATCGTCCTGGACAAAGAAGCCGAGGTTGTAGTTGCGGCGACCGGTCAGCGGTTGCGGAATACTGTAGGTCGCCGTCGAAATCTGCCCGAGCAAAAAGTCGGCGAAGGAATAAACCGCGCCAGGGCCGCCGCCGGAAGTCGGCGCGGTAATGCCGCCGTTGAAGTTGTAAACACCGGCGTAGTTGCCGCCCGCGTTGAAGACATTGAATTGATTCTTGCGGAGTTGAAAGCCGAACTTCAGGTTGTTGTTGCCGCGCACGTATGACGCAGACGCCTGCGGCTGAAAGGTATTGGTGATCTCGGTGCTGGTCGCGTTCGCGCCGACGCCGAGTTCGCGGAAGTTTGAGATGTTGATGCGCGGCACGACCGCGGCGACTTGGGTGTTGATCGGGCGGCCTATGCCGAGCATGCTCGTGATGTCGATGCCCTGGTTGAGTGGGATGCGCTGTTGGTTGGCGCGCAGGAAGCCGAACGTGCCTTCGATGATGAGGCTCGGGCTGATGGTCTGTGTAACTCCGAGCGCGACTTGATAGCCGGTGATGTATGTCGGCGATTCGCCGGAAGCGACGGGGTCGAGGATGCCCGGAATCGCGACGACGTTCGTCGAGAAGTCGTCGATCTTATAACGGGTAAGCCGCCCGAAGATGCGCGTGTTGCCGCCAAAAGCGTTGTGGTCAATACGCGTCGTGATCTCGTTGCGATCCTGCGGGGTGGACTGCGGGTTGACGAAGTTGTTCGTCTGACGGCCATTAACCGTGTCGGCGTTGCCGGGCGTGTTCGGTAGCGGCAACAAAGGAATGATCCGACGCGCCGCCGGGTCGAAGCGGCTTTCGGGAATGCGGTTGCCTGGGAAGCAGCCGGTTCTCACAGCTTCACCGCCGACGATGCCGCATGGAGCGTTGATCCGAGGGTCGCGCAAAAATCCATCGGTGCGCGTTCCGTTAGGCAAGGTCACTGAGTTGGCTAAGATTGGCGAGAAGTCACCGCTGCGGTAACGCGCGTCCGGCACCGTCGAGACGGGCGTTCCGGGTAGCTGGCGGCGCAGGCCTTCGTAAACGAAAAAGAAGAAAGTGCGGTCGCGGTCCTGCGTCAAGGCGGGACCGCCTTCGCCGAAGCGCGGCAGGACGACGGGGCCGCCGAGGCGAAAACCGAATTGGTTGTAGCGATCAATCGGCCGCGGCTGTTTCGTCAACCCTTGCGAGACCTGTTCGGCGGTGAGCGGGCGGGCGTTGTTAAAAAAGTTGTTGGCGTTCAACTTTTCGTTGCGGAAGTATTCATAGATGCCGCCGTGGAAATCGCGCGTTCCCGAAGCGACGATAGCGTTGATGTATCCGCCACTCGTTCGGCCGTACTCGGCGGAGTATCCGGAAGTCAGCACCTTGAATTCACGCAGGGCTTCGGTTGATGGAAGTGTCGTCACTTCGCCGGTCGTGCCGTTCAAGACAGAGACGCCGTCAACGGTCACTTCGGTGTTCAATGTGCGGCTACCGTTGATCGATATCTGGCGCGTGTTGAGTCCCGGGTTGGTGCCGGTGCCCGTCAGGCCGCCGGTCGAGACGCCGGCAACGAGCGTCAGCAGGTTGAGCACGTTGCGCGAGGGTAAGGGCAGGTCTTGCACCTGGCGTGTGTTGATGACTTCGTCCTGCGATGATGAATCTCGCTCGAGTTGCCCGAACGCTTCACCAGAGACTGTGATGGTTTCGGTGATTTCGCCCGCCGGAAGTTCCGCGTCGACGCGGGAGCGCTGATCGACCTGCAAGACGACGCTGCTAACTTCGACCTTCTTAAAGTTGGCGGCCTCGAACGTCAAGTTGTAAGTACCAACGGGCAGGGATGGAGCCAGGTATGCTCCGTTATCGTCAGTCGTGCCGGTAAAGACGGTGGCTTGGGTGGCGGCGTTAGTGATACTGACCGTCGCACCTGGCACAGCCGCTCCGTTCTGGTCGGTGACGTTACCGGAGAGCACGCCCGTTAAGTTTTGCGCAAAGGCGGGCGCTGCAAGACAAATCACGAGGCCGCAATAAATCAAACGCAATACACGAGACATCATAAATTTCATTAACATTTCCTTCGCTAGATTATTGACTAATGGAGAATGTTGAGTGTTGACGCTTTCCACTGTTGAGCGTGACTGGGCTTTGTTCTATGAAAGAGATTCTGTGAATCAATCGCCCCGTGTCAAGATTTTTCTGCGCGGCATTAGGTAAATCTTCCGCCGCCCGTTCCAACAACACGTGTTCGCTCGGACGCACCTTCAGATCAACGCCGCCAAAGCCGAGCTGTTTCACGTTCTGTGCCAGACGTTGCCACTCCATTCCGGCTAGGTGCTTCGAGAAGAAACACAGTGTTACTTTGAACGAGTCGCTCGCGGATTAGGCGGAATCTTGTGCAGTAGGTTGTGCTTGCCCGGCCACGTGACTCACCACAACGCCGCCGCCAATCAATGCTGTCTCAGGAAGTCGCGTCATGAAACTACTTCGTCAACGGTCGTGTGTCCCACCTTTTTCCCCATCCACTCCTGACATCTCGAATTCGGGATCGGAAGTTTCAGTCAGTGTCTGCAAGCTAACAACCGAGCCGACGAGCGATTATGAAAGACTCCACGGCTTTCTGTACGGCTTCGACAGCAATGCGTTGGCTTCCTTGTCTGCGACAAATTCTTCCCTGACCGCGTCCCACTTCAAGGTGCGCACCAAGCGGGTGGCGATGTTACCCATGTGGCACATCGCAGCGCTCAAGTGTCCTTCCTCGACATCGGCGGCAGGACGTTGCCGGCTCTTCACGCAATCGAGGAAATTTCTGACGTGTGCGACGTCCATCTCCGACTTCGGCTCGTTAATCGCTTCCATCTGGGGCTTCTTGTCGACGACTTCGGGCGTCACTTTGAAGCCGCCACGCGTCAAGTTCATCGTGCCCTTTGTGCCGTAAAATTCGACCGGCTTGCTGCGTCCTTCGCTTACTTCGCTGACCGTCCACGTGACGACTGCATTGGGAAAAGTGTAGATGACTTCCTGCACGTCGGGCGTCTCGCCGCCGTCCTTCAAAGAGTAGCGCCCGCCCGCGCCTGACACACTCGTCGGCGCTTTGGCGTCGAGCGCCCAACGGATGATGTCGAGGTGGTGCGCACCCCAATTGGTCATCTGCCCGCCGGAGTAATCCCAGAACCAACGGAAGTTGTAGATGCAGCGGAACGGGTCGAACGCGACGGCGGGTGAAGGGCCGAGCCACATGTCCCAGTCGAGATGTTCCTTGTTCGTCTCGCGCGCGATGAAGCTCCGGACCGGCGTTGCGCGTGTTTCCGGCGGAGATGCGATGCACGCCGCCGAGCGCGCCGTCGCGAATCATCTTGACAGCCTTCGCATAGTGCGCGCCCGAACGCTGTTGGCTGCCCGTCTGTACGACGCGGTTATTCTTTCTCGCCGCATCAACCATCGCGCGCCCTTCCTTGATCGTTAAGCTAAGCGGCTTCTCGACGTACACATCCTTCCCGGCTTGACACGCCATCACCGTCTGCATGGCGTGCAACTAATTTTTGTAACAAAGGACTCTAATATATAACAACTCAGATTAAAAAGAAATCTGCACAACGATTGCCTTGTGGGTCAGTTTGAAATTTTGAGCTAGTGTTTACCGATGCTCTAATTTCAAACTGACCCACTACGAACGCCCCGATTCAGCCGCGCCGAGCGAGCGGCACACAAGCTCCGCCGAAGCACGCTGCTTGAGAAGCTCGCTGTCGAGGCGTCGCGCTGCAATCGGTTGTTAAGCGCGGCATAAATTATAAGCGACAACTCAATTATGGGTTTGCAAGCCTTCCGGGCATTTCATAGACAAAAGAAAGTAGCATTTCGATAAATGTTAACGCTTGTTCGGCATCAGGCTGGTTAGTAATTTTGATTTCGTGAGTAGCAATATTTCCCAAGTCTCGGATTCGATCAACCCAAGGTTTTCCTTTAGGTGGAATATAGCCGCTGCTGTCTAGATAATTGACATACACAATAAAATGTTCTCCCGGCTTTGCGCCTTCAGCAACGGCAACATTCATCAACAGCTTCCTGCATAATAATGAGGCCGCTGTATAAGCGCCAACTGACATACATTTTCGAGCTTCATCATAAGCCTCAGCAACAATAGCGGGAAGATGCTTGAGAGGATTCCCAGTTGCTACGCCGGGTGTTTGCTGTTCACCAAGAAAATAGGTTGGCGACTCGCAATAAGTGCATATGTAAATTGTGCGATACGTCCCATCGGTACACTGGTCGCTCCGATGGCCTTCTGGATAGTAACCACGATTAGGACCTGTGTGTGCGCCACAATAGCCACAAACAAATCTATGTGGTGGGACGTTATCAAGATTTCTCCACTGAATATCCACAACTGACCTCAACACTAATGATCACAACAGCAAAGTTAGATTAGCGCATTTTTCGCCTACAGTAAGCGCCTAACTGTCAGGGCTCACGACATCGCAGGCACAAAAAGCTCACGACATCGTGGGTGTCTTAATTGAAAAAAGGCTCGCGACATCGTGGGCATTGGCTGATATTTCCGCGCAAATTGGGCCATTTGGTAACCATCTTCGACGAGACTGCCCAGGATGTCGTGAGCCTCGCCTCAATTAGAAAATTGCCCACGATGTCGTGAGCCCTGACATCTAGTGACTACCACGCAGGAGCCTGCACCAAGCTCCGAGAGCTTACGGCTGATGGAATACACCTGCCGAGTGCACCAGCTCGAGGTCTATGAGGAGTATCAATGACGGCGGCGCATTTTCCGGCGGCGCTGCTCGCCGCCCCGTGGGTCGAGCGACTCCAGTATTTTAAGGACTACACGGTCTCGCACCCGCAGCTGCGGCAGGCGGACACAACACTGTGGCGCGCGATCCAGGAACCGGCCGGCTCTTCGCTGGTCTTTGTTTACGGGCCGACGGGCGTGGGCAAGACGACGCTGCGCCAGCACATCGAAGCGCGCCTGCTGAAAGAGTGCGACCCGGCGACACCGTGCCTGCCCGTGGTCTGGCTGGAGGCCACCGCGCCCGAAGCGGGGAAGTTCAGTTGGAAGGACTTCTATAAACGCGGTGTGCTGGCCGTTGAGCAGGCGTTCGTCGAGGACAAGCGCGGCATCTATGACCACAACTTCTTCGTGGATCGCGGCGGGAATCTGACGATCTCGCCGCGCGCCTCGCTCGATGATCTGCGGCTGGGGTTAGAGTACTCGCTCCGCCTGCGCCAGCCGCGAGCGCTCTTGATCGACGACGCGCAGCATCTGGCGAAAGCGCCGTCGGCGCGCAAGCTGCAAGACGGGCTCGACGCGATCAAATCGCTCGCCAGCCGCGCGCAGACGCTCTCGGTGCTGCTGGGCACTTACGAGTTGTTAGCCCTGCGCGACTTGAGTGGTCAACTCTCGCGCCGCAGTATCGATGTTCACTTCCCGCGTTACCGCACCGAGGCGGATGACTTACAGGCTTTTCAAAATGTGTTGTGGGCCTTTCAGCGCCACCTGCCGCTGGTGCGCGAGCCGGAGTTGATGAAGCGATGGGAATACTGTTACGTGCGCAGTGTCGGTTGCGTCGGCATTCTGAAGGACTGGTTAACTAGGGCATTGGCCTCAGCCTTAATCGACAAGGAAAAAACGCTGATGCTGAAGATGCTGCAAGCTCACGCCCCCCTCTTGTCGCAGTGCGAAAAGATGGCGGTCGAAGCGGTCGAGGGCGAGCAGATGTTGGCGCTGCAAGATCAATCGGAAACTCATCTGCTGAATGTGCTGGGCTTCCCGCGGAAGGCGCAAGATGCGATGGTGAGCGTCGGCTTCTCTTCAGTGGAGAGCAAGACGGCAGCAGAGTCTGCGGGCAGTGAAGCGCCGCGATTACCGAAGCGGCTCAAAAGGGTTGGGCAAAGAAATCCGAAGCGCGATCCTGTCGGGTGGTCGGTCTGCGGTGAGTTCGCTGGGGCTGAAAAAAATCAACCATCTCGTGGCCGGGAGCGGCCAACTTATCGTTTAATGTACAAAAATTAAACAGTGTAATTGATGGGGGTAAGCATTATCGGACGAGAGTATTGCAGTCATCATTGAACCTCTTGTCCGCCTTGCCCGCCAAGTCGAGCGATGTTTTTTCAATCTGCACGGGATAGTTGATGATTTCCGTTTGTAGTTCTCCGTTTTTAGCGCCTAATCATCTTTGCCAGCAACAAGTGAGACTCACTGCAAGAAATTTGTCGGTCGAGGCTAAAACTCCAACGCGTCGAGCCACGTCGCTTGATAGTTTTCATCCGGCACAGACGGCTGTTCTGCGACGGAGTTTTGCTTAACAGTTCGCGCAGGCTGACTCTGCGCTATCGTCGTACCTGATTCTCTACTTGCGACGCGGTAGGGCGTGCGGCGATGGTTGAGTTTTGCCGCTTCCAAGTTGTCGAAGATGTAACGCGCCGTGCGGTACGGAACAGGATGCGGGGTCTTGGATTGCGCGACCAGTTTTGTGCCGCGTCTGCCGTTGTAGCCCGTCACGCGAAAGCCCTGTTCATCATCATCATCTTCTTGCGTCAAGTGAATCTCATAAACTTTATCGCTCGTGCCTTCGCGGTAATAAAGACACACCTTTTCGATGAGAGCCATAAAGGTTAGCTCCCTTCCGTTTGATAGCCTGCCGGGTGGTAAATTATTTTCTGGTTAGTTGACCCTCGCCACTCACCTGCACCGCTTATGAGTGACGCGACGAACGGTCCGTCAATCAGGATGTCGGCGAGTGTGAGTGCAAGGTGTACGCTCGGCTCACACCGTGATCTTAGTTCTTCAATCGTGTAACCGGAGTAAAGCGCGATGTGCTGATCTCGCTTCTTTAGTTCACGCATCAGTGCGGCTAATCCGTCGGGTTGCAGAAACGGCTTGACCTTGAATTCGCAATACACCTTCTCGCGCTCTTTCGGCAACACTTCAGGCTCGAACGAAGCGCGTACCGCGTCGCAACCCGTCGGCGGCGAAGTGCGTGAGAGCGGCGACATCAACAACTACGAAGCGGATCGCGGTTACAACAATTTCGACGTGCGCCATACCTTTAACTTGAGCGCGCTCTACTCGCTGCCATTCGGACGTGGCGGACGCTATGATTTAGGCAGCGTCGGCAACGCCATCCTTGGCAACTTCGAGGTTGGAACCATTATCAACGCGCGTAGCGGCGTTCCAATTGATGTGACCATCACGCGCCCCGAAGTCGCTATCATCTGCGAAACGGGACCCTGCACAATCAACAACAGCGCGACCACAACAACAACCGTGCCGCAAGGCTTCGTCGCCGCGCTTCCGGGCGGCATCAGCAGTACGCAGCCGTTGCCCGCCGGATTCACGGCGGTTGTCAATGCTCCCGGCGGCGGCGCATCGCGCCAGACGCGCCGCCCTAACTTGGTTCAAGGCGTCGATCCTTACCTGAACAACGACCGCAACTTTCTTAACCCGGCAGCGTTCGCCCTTCCCGCGCCCGTTACGTTTGGCGATTTGCCGCGCAACGCCTTCAAGGGACCGATCTTCCGCCAGTTCGACCTTGTGCTAAACAAGCGTTTTCCAATTGGCGAATCACGCAACATCGAGTTTCGGACTGAGATTTTCAACATCTTCAACACCGCGAACTTCGCCAATCCAGCTTCGACCATCAACACGGGGCTGCCGAGCCTTTCCTTCAACACGACGGCAAATACCTTCGTACTTGGCAACGGCTTGCAACCGGGACAGCCTTTCACGCAATCGGCAGCCGGTTCGACCTTCGGCTTGCTGCGCCAAACCGTTGAGCGCACGGTTGGCTTAGGCACAAGTCGCCAGATTCAATTTGCTCTTCGGTTTAACTTCTAAACAGACGGGCGAATCGGCGGTAGTTGTTATCACTAAATCGCCAAATCACACAGGGTCGCTCGAATCACATATCGGGCGACCCTGTTTCCTGCCTTATTTTCAGCAACGGATCATCACATGCCGTCACCACATAACCGCGCTGCCTCAACGCAAGTTGTACGCTCCAGTTATTTACATCACCGATGAAGAAGTGATCCGTAGGGATATTTACGACGACGGTTATTTGCGGGTCGAACACGACAACTATTACGTTGAGTGCAAAGGCGAGTTGATTGATCTGTCGCGCGCCGAGTTTTTAATTTTCTCCTGCCTCGTGCGCTCGCCAAACTGCTTTGTTCAATCTGAGACGATCTGGCGGGCAGCATGGAGAGATAAAAAACCTTATAACGCTGACAGCCTCCACGTCATCATGTACCGCTTGCGTCGTCGCTTTGCGCCCTTCGGCTTCCACCTCGACAACAAAGTTGCTGTCGGCTACCGGCTTTCGTTCAAACACACGCCGCACGTTGGAGGCGCAACTGAAACCTCTGCGGTAACATATTTCTTCCTCCATTCAAGCGTTGAAATACCAGCACCAAAACTTAACGCTCTCGTTTCTTGTTACCGCTCTGAGTGCTACCGTATCTGTCGGCGCAAATGTAATAACTGCTCATCACTCCGCATTAGAAACCCAAACCACCAGATAGTCCACTATCAATAGTGAACGAAAAAAGAAAGATGTCGGTCGTGTCAGATTGAGTCACATCGGAAGTTCCGACGCGAGTCCGTCCGGTCGGGTGGACCACTACTCTACTGCCGGGTTAACGTCGCGCAATAATGTCAAAGGTAAGTTTCAACCCGTCTTTGACCTTAACCGTTCCCAGTCCGACGGACGGCGGCGTGACTTTGTAATCAGTTTGGCGCAGAGAGAATTCGCCGCTCGCACGCAAAGTGTCGCCGCGCGTCACGACTTGTGCATCAACGCTGACGGGGCGCGTCACGCCGTGTAGTGTCAGGTCGCCCGTGATGCGCGCTTGGTACTGTTCATCGCCGCGTTTCCGGACTTGTACGTTTGTGCTTCTGAATATCATCTCCGAATACTTGCCGACCTCAAGCACCTCATCCCGCATTGTCCCTTCGATTTTGCGACGATCTTTATCGCTCACGTCGTCAACGACGGCGAGCGAACGTGCGTTTACAAACATCTGCAACGATGCGGATTCGAGCGTGTCGGGCATCAAGCGCACTTCGCCGGAGAAGTCGCGCACGGCAATCGTGTGGTCGTGACCGAAGGACGAAAGCAATCCGCTGACGAAGGCGCGCACGTTGAATTTGCTTTGTCCGGCATCAATCCGGTAGCTGACGATCTTAGGCATACCGTCGGTTGTCGCGGCGGGTGGCGTTCGGCGTGCTGCTGGTGTTGTTCTGTGTCTCGTCTGAAGTGAAGCCGCCTGAGCAGGCGAAGAAGTGGCGTGCAGAAGATTCGCAAACGGCAAGGTGAAGCTGATAACGACAAACAGCGTCGCTGCCAACCTTGTCGCGGTGCGCGTGTACGGCATGATGATTGTGCCTCCTTAATAACTAAAAAAGAAGGCTCAATAGCTGAATCGGGGAGGTAATAAAAACCCTCTCACCAGTTCTTTGAGAAAGATCGTCTCAGCCAGCATACTGATCAGA
>JACDEG010000605.1 GCA_013816505.1 Pyrinomonadaceae bacterium
TGGTGCTGGCAAATCTTCAGCGGATTATTGCCAGCGTTGATCTCCCGGTGACGATTGATTTAGAGGGAGGTTACGGGCAAAGCCCTGTGCAAGTACAAGAGACCGTGACGAAAGTGATTGAAGCGGGTGCGGTGGGCATAAATTTCGAGGATCAGATTATCGATGATGAAGGGTTGTATTCGATTGAAGATCAATGCGCGCTCTTCAGAGAGGGCGCACTGCGCGTCACGGGAGTTGATGAAGTTGGCGATGTTCGCATCATCGAACTTGACGGACATCCGTTCTTCATCGCCACGTTATTTCAACCGGAACGCTCAGCCTCATCAGGCATCAGACACCCGCTCATCGCCGCATATCTGCAAGCATCGATGGCTCAACGGTCAGGTGCATCTGCGAAAATATCGCGGAAATAACGCCGTAACACTGCACATCAATGCGCTCAGACTTGCAAAATAGTTACGACCGCGTGGCGGAGGACCGCCGAGCGATTTTGTGATGAGTTAGAAAAGAAGCCGTTTGACCAGATGATGCTGGACTGGTTGGCGGAAAAAGTAAGGGACCGGATAAGGAGGTCGAAAATGGTTGATGTGGTGTTGAAGCGGTTTGAGACTCCAGACGAAACCCGCGTGTTTGAAAAGGGCAAATTTGAGATCGTGAAGATTGGCGGAATGACTATTGGACGCGCGAGCTATGAACCCGGATGGAAATGGTCTGAACATGTCAGCCTAACGGCGGGAACACCGCTCTGCGAAGTCGAACACGTCGGAATGGTTATTTCTGGGCGCGCGATGGCAGCGATGGAGGACGGCACTGTAATCGAACTCACACCCGGTAGCTTGTTCTACATACCGCCTGCCCCGCACGATAGTTGGGTAGTCGGAGACGAACCTTATGTCTCGCTGCATTTCTTGGGCGCAGACCATTACACAAAGTAAGAAGGGTCAGCGTACCGAACTGATTTTCAAAATGATACTAGCTGAATGGAAGCGCGGTGAATACACGATTAGTATCGACCCGAATCGCATCGATCTTACGGTGGTACACGATTTCTTGCGCGATTCACATTAACCTTGCCCCACAGTGAGAAGGCGCAAAGTCTGCGCAATCGCGGTGTCGGCGGGGAAGAAAGATTCGATGGCAAGTTCCGACAAGGTGATGTCAACGGGCGTCCCGAAGATAGTCGTCGTGCTGAAGAAGAAGAGAATGCCGCTTTCCGTTGCGAGTTGAAAAGGAACGACCGACCTTATTCCTGCAAGTTTCAAGACAGGGCTTGAGCCACCCGCCGTACTCCAGTATTGATTTGTCTGGCGTTGACCGCCGCGTAACCGAAAACTAAGCCGCGTATCTGTATTCACTATTGTAGTCGTCTTCGATAATCCCTTTCATCTTCGACGACCACAGCGGGCAGGTGATGCCGAACGTTTACCTGTTTCGCAAAATCTTCGCAATTTGATTGACGGCTAAGGAAATCTCTTTTTCACTGAAAGGGGCGAAACCGAGAATCAGTGCGGGACGCATCTTGCGCTTAATTGAAAGAGCCGAAAGCGGTTCACAACTGATGCCCTTTTCTTTTGCCAAGCGACAAATTTCCGCGTCGTTCGTTCGTTCATCAAGCCAAACGGTCAAATGTAATCCCGCCGAAGAAGGTGCGATTTCGGCTAAGTCACTCATCTCCGAATTGATGGCGGCAATCAGTGCTTGACGACGTTTGGCGTACACATTACGCATTCTTCTGAGATGTCGGCTGAAATGATTTTCCGTAAAAAAATCGGCGAGAACTGTTTGCTCGAAAACGGGTGAATGGCGGTCGAGTAAGGCTTTGGCGGCAGTGAAGCTCTCGATCATATCGCCCGGCACAACCAGATAACCGATTCGCAAAGCCGGGCTCAAAACCTTGCTGAAAGACGCGGCGTAAATCACACGATTGTTGTTATCCAATCCTTGCAGCGCGGCGAGCGGTCGCGATTCGTAACGGAATTCGCTGTCGTAATCGTCCTCTAAAATCCACGCTCTTGATTTGCTTGCCCATTCGAGCAGTGCAAATCTGCGCTTGAGTGTCATCGTCACACCGAGCGGGTATTGATGTGACGGCGTGACCGAGATGAGTTTCGCCTCGGGCGCTTTTCTTCGGCCCGCTTCAACATTGATGCCCTCGGCGTCAACCGGAATCGGAGCGACTTTTGCTCCGGCGGCGATGAATGCAGCGCGGGTCCCCTGATAACCGGGGTCTTCCGTCCAAACCACGTCGCCCACGTCGAGCAGAATTCGCGCCGTCAAATCAGCCGCCTGCTGTGTTCCTGAAACGACAATGACTTGTTCCGGCTGGCAACGCACGCCGCGCGTCGCGCCCAGATAAGCGGCGATGGCTTCGCGCAGAGGCCCGTATCCGGCAATCTCGCCGTAATTCAACAAACCGGGAATCGGCTTTTTCAAACGCTTTGCGACGAGCTTCGCCCAAATCTCAAAAGGGAAATACGGCACGCTCGGCACGCACGGCGTCAGCGGTAGTGGAACACCCGCACTCATCAACCATTTCGATTTTGCTTCGACAATCGTTTTGCCGCGCTTGGATAAAGCTATCTCGCTTTCCGATTTTAGAGAGCGCGGATTCCTGTCGTTTTCGATATTGATGAAATCGTCGGGGATTTTTGCAGTGACGAAAGTGCCTGAACCTTGCCGCGCTTCCAGATAGCCTTCAGCAATCAACTGGTCAAATGCCAATACAATCGTGTTGCGTGAGACATTGAATTCATGCGCCATCTCGCGCGTCGCGGGCAGGCGTAGTCCGGGCGCGAACTGACGCCGTAGAATCGCCAATCGTATCGCCTCGTAAAATTGCCGGTAAAGCGGCGTGTCCGATTTTCTCTGGAAGTCTAATGAGAAAGGAATATCTAACATGAAGTTTACGGTAATTGGTCCTTTCAATTTTGCGTAATTGGCTCTTTACATTAAGCCAATTAAACCTAAAATATGCTTAGTGAGCAACTCTGGAATGCTTCAAAGAAATATCTAGAGGAGAGGAAATGATGAGCAACAAAGCACGACTTGAACCGCGTTTTTCTTTTGTTTTGGAGACGCCCGCAGCCGCACCGGAAGAAGCGCGGCGGCACTTTGCCACCAAACTGGAGTTTGAAACCGATGTCGCCGATGTGATGTATGACTTGTCGAAAGGCAACACGAATTTCACCATCGTTGATACGCGCAGTCCGAAATCGTTTGCGCTGTGCCGCATTCCGGGCGCGATCAACCTGCCGAAAATTAACGCGGAGACAACCGGCGATTTGCCGAAAGATAAAGTGTGTGTTGTTTATTGTTGGGGCGTAGCTTGTAACGGCTCGACGAAGGGCGCGATGAAACTGAATGAATTGGGCTTCAGAGTGAAAGAGTTAATCGGCGGGATCGAATACTGGCGAAAGGAAGGCGGCGAAGTCGAAGGCACGCTCGGCAACGATGCGCCGATGCATTGGAGCATGGAAAGGTAGGGCGGGGATGATGAAGAGAGTTGCGCTCGCCACCTGCCGCGAATTTGCGGAGTTAACCGCTGACGAAAAACTGCTGACGGAAAGTCTGCGAGAATTAGGTTTCGACGCACAACCGCTCATCTGGGACAAACCGTGTCAGCCGCCCGGCGAAGTTGCCGGCA
>JACDEG010000148.1 GCA_013816505.1 Pyrinomonadaceae bacterium
CGAAGCGTCTTAAGCGTGGGTCTGAAAACTCTCTTGCGAAATGCGCCCCGCCTGCAATCATACGGCCTGCCGGGCGCACGTCTTAATTCAACTGAAAAGCTCAGGAGTCGAAAATGATTCAAACAGTCCCCACAGAGATGTGTGTCAGCCGAGTGCCGCATCGTTTTCTCACCATTCTCGCAAAAAGCGAGGACACAGTGCGCGCCAGCTTGACCACGATTTTTCTGCTGCTGCTGCTGCTGGCGTCACTGCCGTTGGTCGTTCTGGCGGGTGATCCGACGGGCGCGACATCCGGCACAGCCGCGAATGTCACAGCCGTCGCCGCCGGCGAGCCGACAACAGCAGAAGTCGCAAATGATGTCGGCAAGACAAAGATCGCAATTAATTATGTTTGGGTGTTGGTCGCAGCATTTCTTGTGATGTTCATGCAGGCCGGGTTTGCCCTCGCCGAAACAGGATTCACGCGGGCCAAAAATGCGGCGCACACGATGGCGATGAATCTGATGTGCTACCCGCTCGGGATGCTCGGCTTCTGGATCTGCGGGTTCGCGCTGATGATGGGCGGCTACGGTGCCATTGCGCTGCTCGGAGGCGGAGCGGTGTTAACCGAACCGCTGAGCATCGACGTCTTCGGAAAGACGTTGAACATCATCGGAACCAAAGGCTTTTTCCTGAGCGGTGATACATATGACGTGAGCGTCTTCGGACTGTTTATTTTCATGGTCGTCTTTTTAGACACGGCGGTGACGATTCCGACCGGCACTCTAGCTGAGCGATGGAAGTGGGGATCATTCTTGATCTTCTGCCTGTTCATGTCGATGTTCGCCTTCCCTGTATTTGGCAACTGGGTGTGGGGTGGGGGTTGGCTCGCTCAACTCGGTTCGCAGTTCGGACTCGGAAACGGGCACGTCGACTTCGCGGGTTCTTCCGTGGTGCATATGGTCGGTGGCGTAGCCGCTTTAGCCGGGGCGATTGTGCTCGGCCCGCGCATCGGTAAGTACACCAAAGACGGTAAGGTCAACGCGATGCCTGGTCATAACATTCCGATGGCAATTCTGGGAGTTTTCATTTTGGCGTTCGGCTGGTTCGGATTTAACGCGGGTTCGACGCTGGCCGGAACAGACTTTCGTATCTCGGTCATCGCTGTCAACACGATGCTCGCCTCGGCAGCGGGCGCTGTCGCCGCGATGATTGTCGCGATGTTCTGGTTTGGGAAGCCCGACATAACGTTGACGGCTAACGGCATGCTCGCCGGTCTGGTCGCGATCACGGCACCGTGCGCGTTCGTGACGAGCGTCGGGGCGGTCATCATCGGCACCATCGGCGGCGTGTTGCTCGTCGTCGGCGTCTATGTGGTGGAACACAAACTGAAGCTCGATGATCCCGTCGGAGCGATCAGTGTGCATGGAATCAACGGGGCGTGGGGTGTGCTATCGGTCGGGTTGTTCGCCGATGGGACATACGGCGCAGGACTGAACGGCGTCGCGACTCCGGTCGTCGGATTGTTATACGGCGGCAGCGCCAGTCAACTCTACGCGCAAATGATCGGCACGCTAACCTGTCTCCTTTTCACGTTCGTGTCGTTCTTCGCTTTCTTCAAGGTCGTCGGGTTGCTGGTCGGCAACCGCGTCTCGGCCCAAGTCGAGATCGAAGGTCTCGATCTACACGAAGTCGGCGTCCTTGCTTACCCGGAGATGAGCCGCAGCCCGTCGCTCTCCGGCGCGCCCGCGTATTTGCAGGAGGGGCCGATGAGGCCTGAGAAGGGGCGGACGCCGGAAGCAAGTCTCGCTTAAAGGGATGTGAGCGCGCGACGCATCAGGCCCCTGAATGTCTCTCTTTTCAAAGACGTAATGGAGATTGAATGATAACCACAACCAGAGTGAGATCGACCATGAAGGCGCTCGTTGTCCTTGCCGCAATGATCATCATCGGCACACAGACGGCGCTCGCCCAGACGACCATTTGGAACATCCCGTCGACCGACGTGGTCGCACCGGGTGACATCTACTTCGAGTTCGACTTCCTGACGCACCCCGAATCGCACAATGACGGCGGGTTCCAAGCCTACGTGCCGCGAACGGTCGTCGGCGTGGCGAAGGGTGTCGAGATCGGCGTCAATGTTTCGTTCCTCGATAACGCGACTTCGGATCAGGCCGTCTACGCCTCGCCGAACATTAAGTGGCAGTTCTATAACGGCGAGGAGAATGGTGTCGCGGCGTCGGTCGGAGGGTTGCTTTACACACCAATCGCCAACCGCGGAGGGGCCGATACCTTCGGCTTGATCTATTCGACGGTCAGTAAAAAAGTCTCAGGAACGTACGGTCCGCGTCTGACCGGCGGTGCCTACGGACTACCAGGCTTGGCCGACGGAGCCGGAACGAAAGGCGGCGCGGTAGTTGGTTACGAGCAGCCGCTGCATTCGAAGGTCAGTTTCGTCAATGACTGGTTGAGCGGAAAAAATGCCTTCGGATATGTGACCACCGGGCTGTCGTTCACGTTGCCGAAACGCAGTTTGCTGAACGTCGGCTACAGCATCGGCAATCAGGGCGCGGGGAACAACGCCATCTTCATCTACTTCGGCAAGACGTTCCCATAACGCGCCGAATCAGATTCTCTACCGAGTAACAGGAAAGGAGGACACCGCCGAGTTAAATAAGGGAACTAATATAGTCTATCGGGAGTTTCAATCGTTGCCACCGCTGGTTGCCGAACTTAAACAGTTCGGCAACCAGCGGTGGCGATTAAGACGAGGTTTTGTCAGCTTACGTGACTGGCTTTTACCGTTAACTATGACTGGCCGAGTTTAAATCGGAAAGGTGTTTCAATTGTTGCCTCCAACTTTTCTTATAGGAGGGTTAAAAGAATAAATTATACAAACCAGAGATAAACATGTAATCTATGCCCTCACACGGCAGGATGTACGTTGCCAGCCATTAAGCCTGTCCGTTTGGTTGCTGTTACTCGCGCTCACAGCATACACTTGATGCAAAGATGAATTCGCTGCTTCTTTCTGTTATGTCCGAGCAAAACGGTTTCCGAACCGCGTTACGACCTGACGCGGCGATGAACACTTTCGCGCACATTACCACTTCACTTATTGGCGTCGGCGTAACTGACACATGATGGCCTGTTCTGTGAGATCCGAACTAATCGCGAAAGGCCATCAACGGAGAAAGTTGATGGCCCTTTTTAATATGCGCACCAGATTTTAAGAACGAGGATATTTACATTGATGAGCAGTGAAGAGTCACGTCAACCCGGTTTGCCACGCCCGAACCCCCCGGCGGGGATGCGCCGTCGCGCCGGGTGGGTGCATGACGAGAGCGAGCACGACGCCTGCGCGATCATTGCCAACGTCAAAAAGGACGGTCGCGCGTCGCACGGTAACGTCAAGCGGACGCTCGAAGCGCTGACGCGGATGGGACACCGCACCGGCGAGATCGAGGGCGAAGGCGACGGCGCCGGCCTTCAGACGGACATTCCGCGCGAGTGGTGGGGGAGGCGTCTGGAGGCAGTCGGGCTGCGGCGCAAATTGTCCGCGCGTGCGCACTTCACGGTCGCGCACATCATGATTCCACACGAGCGGCGCGGCGAAGGGGAGACGATTAAGCGACGGGCCGTCGAGTTGTTCGACGAATACGCGCTCGAAGTTCTCGTCGCGGAGTCGGCGCACGTCCGCTCGGCGGCGCTCGGCCCGCTGGCTCGTTCGACCGAGCCGGAGTTTTGGCAAATCGCGGCGCTGCCCCGCTCGGCGCGCGGGGTCGAGGACCGCGACATTTTCAATCTGCACCTCCGGCTAGAGCGCGAATTGCCGGTGCATATCACTTCGCTCAGCCAGAACAGCGTCGTCTATAAAGTGCGCGGAGACGCGGAGACGCTCAGGCGCTACTTCCCGGAACTCAGTCACCCGGAATTCAAGTCGGCGATTACGCTCGGTCACGGACGTTATTCGACGAACACCGATTCGCGAGCCGAACGGGCGCAGATGTTTTCAACGCTCGGACACAACGGCGAGATCAATTCGATTGACCAACTGGGGCGGCAGGCGTGCGCACTCGGCTTCCAACTGCCGGACAAGGCCAGCGACTCGCAGGTGCTCGACCGCATCATCGAGTGCTTCATGTTCAACTACGACCTCAGCCTGATGAATGCGCTTGAGATTGCGTTCCCGCCGGTCTGGAGCGAAATCGCGCGCTTCCCAGGCGATTTGCAGGAACTCTACCGCTATTGGCGACGGGCGTTTGGCGCACTGGCGCAAGGTCCGGCGGCGATCATCGCGCGGCAGGGTGACGAGATCGTGTTCAGTTGCGACGCGCTCGGCCTGCGCCCGCTGTGGTTCGGAGAAACGGAAAAGGAGTTTTTCGCATCGTCGGAAAAGGGTGTCGTGCCACTCGAACAGATGGTCTGTGATCCGAAGCCACTCGCGCCAGGCGAGAAGATGGGGTTCCTGCTGCGGCGCGATGTCGGTGTCGATGTCTTCGAGTACCACGAACTGCAACGCCACGCCCTCGACGCAGTGCGTCAACGCTTTCCGCTGGCGCGCCTCAACAGCCGGACTCACTGGATGCATCGAACATCCGCCAAAGGGAGCGCGGCGATTGAGCGCGCGCCCGTCGCGTCAATCGATATTCAACCGGTGAGCGACGGGAAGCGACTGATCGCGTTCGGGTGGAATAAACTTGACGACGCGGACGCGCAAGAGATGGCCGCGAGTGGCAAAGAGCCAATCAGCGGCCTCGGTTGGGACGGCCCACTCGCGGCGCTTTCGAAGCAGCGGAAGAACCTCGCTGACTATTTCCACGAGCGCGTCGCGGTCGTGACCAATCCGTCCATTGACCGCGAGCGCGAGGCCGACCACTTTTCAACGCGCGTCTTTATCGGTGCGCGGCCAGACCTTGCTACTCCGACCGATGTCGAGCAGATCGAGTTGCTATCGCCGGTGTTACTCGGCGGCGAAACCGACGAATCGAATGAAACGCACGACGCCGTCGCCCGCGACCTGAAGCGACGCACGTCTCAGGAAGTGATGGCTTACTGCGCCGATGCTTCTGCGAGCACACCGGCGATTGATGCTGTCGGCGATCTACGCTGCGCCACAATCGACATCGTTTGTCGCCCGGAAGAGACACTGCCGGAAGCACTGAGCCGCATCGAGCAGGAGGTGATTGATCTTGTTCGTCATCGGCGCGGTTCGGTAATTATGCTTGATGACGCGCGCGCCTTCCGCGACGATCATCTCGGCATTGATGCACACCTCGCGCTCGCGGCAATCGACACGCGACTGCGCGCCGAATGCGATTGGAACGGCATCAGCCTGCGCCGCCACACGAGTGTGGTGCTGCGCTCCGGCTATTTGCGTAACGTGCATGACGTGGTACTGGCGCTTGGCTGCGGGGCGGACGCCGTCAATCCATATCTGCTGTACGAAGTCGCTCTGCGCGGCTCTATCACTGAGGCGGAACGGCGCGCCCGCCTCAAGGCATGCCAGACCGCGCTCGAAGTCGGCGTCGAAAAAGTTCTTTCGACGATGGGCATCCACGAGCTTGACGGCTACGGTCGCTTGTTCGCCGCCATCGGACTCGCCCCGGATGTCGAGGAGTATTTCGGGACGGCGAACTACTGCGGCTCAACCTTCGCGGGGCTGTCGCTGTGCGAGTTGGACCGGGACGCGCGCGTGCGTTTGAAAGTCGCGCAAGGGCTGCCCGAAGACGATGACGTGTCGTCGAAGAAGAAAGCTGTGATGCTGCCGGGCGAGTATCGCGAACAGCCGTCAATTTGGAATGTTGCCGGGCGTGTGGCGCGCGGCGACCAGCCGTACGAAAGCTTTGCCGCGAAGCTGCGCGAGATCGAAGAGACGAAGCCGGTCGCGTTGCGCCAACTGCTCGAAATCAAGAGTCAGCCTGACGACGCACCGGCAGAAATGTCTCCCCGGGGCGGAGAAGTGGATACGCGCGCAGGTCGCCACGCCGCGCCGTTCTACTTCTCCGCGATGAGCTTCGGCTCGCAGGGCGAAGCCTCTTTCCGCGCTTACGCCGAGTCGGCGAAGCGTCTCGACATCATCTGCGTCAACGGCGAGGGCGGCGAGATTCCCGACATGATGGGCGGTTACCGCGAGCACCGCGGCCAGCAAATCGCGTCGGGGCGCTTCGGCGTCAATGCACGCTTTCTCAATTCGTGCGACCTGCTTGAAATCAAGATCGGGCAGGGTGCGAAGCCCGGCGAGGGCGGACTGCTGCCCGGCTTCAAAGTGACGGCGCGCATCGCCGAGACGCGCCACACACCCGTCGGCGTCGACCTCATCTCGCCGTCGAACAACCACGACATCTATTCCATCGAAGACCTCGCGCAAGTGATCGAGGAATTGAAGACGGTCAACCCCCGCGCGCGCATCTCGGTGAAGATTCCGGCGGTGCCGTACATCGGCCCGATAGCGACCGGCATCGCGAAAGCGCACGCGGATATCATCGCCATCTCCGGTTACGACGGCGGCACGGGCGCGGCACGTAAACACAGTCTGCGGCACACAGGTCTGCCGGTCGAGATCGGGTTGCGCGAGGCTCATCGCGCGCTCGTCCGTGCCGGTCTGCGCGACCGCGTGGAATTGTGGGCCGACGGCGGCGTCAAGTCCGGTCGCGATGTGGTGAAATTGATGCTGCTCGGCGCCGACCGCGTCGGGTTTGGGACGATGGCGATGGCCGCGATTGGCTGCACGAGTTGTCGAGAGTGCAACACAGGCACTTGCCACGTCGGCATTACCAGCCAGTTGAAGACGCCGGAAGAGGCGCTCGTCCACGGGCAGAAGCACTTCAAGCCGCGCGAGTACGAGAGCGCGACCGAACACCTCGTCCACTTCTTCACAGGAGTGAATGAAGAGATTAAGCGCGAGACGGCGCGCGCCGGATTGACGCGCACCGCCGATTTAGTCGGACGCGTCGATTTGCTGGAACAGGTGCGCGGGTGCGACCGGGTCGATCTTGAATGGCTGCTGCGTCCGGCGGAGCCATGTACGTTGTGCCACGGCGCGTATGAGCCGACGGTCGGTCGCGCGCGGCGCTCGCTGACTTCGTTGACGCGCGTCATCTCGCGCTCGGTCGTCGAACTTGCCGAAGCCGGAAAAGAAGTCGTCATCTTCGACGACGCCTACGTGTCGAGCACCGACCGCGCACTCGGCACGCACCTCGCTGGAAAGTTAGCGCGCACTGGCGCCTCCTACTCGACGAACGGCTCTTCGACCAACGGCCACGGGATGCCCGGCGCAACCAACTTCAAACGCGCGGTGCTGAACTTCAGCGAAGGCTCGGTGCCGGGCAATGGACTCGGTGCGTTCAACGGCGACGGGGTCGACATCTTTGTGCAGGGCGGCGTGCAGGACGGCGCGTGCAAGGGTGCGTCGGGGGGCCGCATCGTCATTCTGAAGGGCGTCAATCACGACGGCGTGCTGGTCGATGGCTCTGTCGGAAAGTGTTTCGCCTATGGCGCGCAGGCAGGGCTGTTGATCGTTCAGGGCGACGCCGACTCACGCGCCGGAATCCGTCTGTCGGGCGCGGACTTAATCATCGGCGGTCGATTGCGCGCCCCCGTCCGCGACGAGTTAGGCCACCTCGCGACGCGCGCCAACATCAAGGGCTTCGCCTTCGAGTATCAAACGTCGGGGCGCGGTTTGGTGCTCGGCGACCCAGGCCCGTGGCTCTGTTCCGGGATGACCGGCGGGGTCGTGTACCTGCTCACCGATGAAGACCTCGGCCTTAACGCGGAAGCGATTCAGCGGCGTCTCGCAAGCGGCGCGCGGGTCAGCCTTGAACCCGTCACCGAAGTGGATGAAGGCGACCTACGCGAACTGCTCGGTCAGTATCGCCAAGCCTTGCTCGAAGGTTTACAACACGCGGAGGCAGAAGAGGTCGCGCGGCTCGCCGAAGACTGGCAAACACGTTTCGTTAAGATCATCCCGGCACGCGCGAAGGCACCGCTGCCAGTGCTTCCCCCGGCGTGAGATAAATCAGATCGAACAAAGCTTATGTTGACACAGCAGCAGACCACGGTGGCCAAACCAGAGAGCGCCGTTCCGTCGATGAATGACGAGCACTGGCCGCGCGGTGCAGAGGTTTTAGTCCGGGCGCTCGTGCATGAAGGCGTGAAGGACATCTTCGGCTATCCGGGCGGCGCGGTGTTGCACATCTACGACGAGTTGTGGCGGGCACGCGAACTCCTGACGCATTACCTCGTGCGGCATGAGCAGGGAGCAGTGCATGCCGCCGATGGATACGCACGCGCGACCGGCAAGGTCGGAGTCGCGCTCGTCACTTCGGGGCCGGGTGCGACGAACGCGGTGACCGGCATCGCGACCGCATACATGGATTCGATTCCGCTGGTCGTCATTACCGGTCAGGTGCCGACGACGATGATCGGCACGGACGCATTTCAGGAGGTCGATACCGTCGGCATCACCAGGCCGTGCGTCAAACACAACTACCTTGTCCGCGAAGTGTGCGACCTGGCGGCAGTGGTGCATGAAGCTTTTCACCTCGCGCGTTCGGGGCGACCCGGCCCGGTGGTCATCGACATCCCGAAGGACGTGACAGCGGCGCGCTGTTCTTACTCGCGGCTCGACCATATTTCGTTTCCGTGTCGCGAAGAGAAGGCGGCACCCAACCCGCGCGCGACACAGCGAGTCGTCGAAGCTATCTTGCGGAGCGAGCGCCCGGTGCTCTACGTCGGCGGCGGCATCGTCACTTCCGGCGCGGGGGACGAATTACAGGGATTCGCCGAAGCGTTGCAACTGCCGGTGACGCCGACGCTGATGGGACTCGGTGGGTTCCCGTCGGCGCATCCGCTGTGCCTTGGTATGCTCGGTATGCACGGCACGTACACGGCGAACATGGCCATCGCCGAAAGCGATTTACTGATCGCGGTCGGTGTGCGATTCGACGACCGCGTCACCGGAAAGCTGGCGACCTTTGCACCGCACGCGCGCATCGTCCACATCGACATCGACCCGGCCAATATCGGGAAGAACCGGGTGGCTGACTTGTCGCTCGTTGCCGACGCTCGCGTCGCCCTCGGCGCAATGCTCGCTGAAGTCGAGTTGCGGAAAAACGAAGAGCTTGAAGCGAGCCGCGCGCGACGAATCGCGTGGTGGGATGTTCTGCGCGGCTGGCAACTCGAACAACCGCTGCGTTTCTCTGGGGCGCACGACGAGATCAAGCCGCAGAACGTGATCCGCGAGTTGCATCAACTGACGGGCGGCGAAGCGATCATCACCACCGATGTCGGTCAGCATCAGATGTGGGCGGCGCAGTTCTATCCGTTCAACCGTGCGCGGCAGTGGATTACCAGCGGCGGACTCGGCACGATGGGGTTCGGGTTGCCGGCGGCTTTGGGCGCGCAACTCGCGTTTCGTGACCAATTGGTCGTCGCGGTGGTCGGCGATGGTGGCTTCCAGATGACCAACCAGGAATTGTCGACGGCTGTGCAATATGATTTGCCGATCAAAATTCTGATCCTTAACAACGGCTATCTGGGAATGGTGCGCCAGTGGCAGGAGATGTTCTACGAACGCACCTATTCCGAGGTCGACATCTCGGTCGCGCCGGACTTTGTCAAGCTTGCCGAAGCCTACGGCGCGGGCGGGTTCCGCGCGACACGTCCCGACGAACTGCGCACGGTGCTCAGTGCCGCCCTGAATTACAAAGGCGTCGCGGTGATCGACGTGGTTATCTCGAAGGAAGAGAACGTCTTCCCGATTGTGCCCTCCGGCGGCAACTCGCGCGACATGATCGTGCACGAGGAAAGGATGAAGGATGAGGGATGAGGGATGAGGGATGAAGCCAGGAATACAGAACACAGAATACAGAACACGGAATACGGAACACGCAAGATAATAGGCGGCTTGTTTCCCGCTGTATGCTGTGTGCTACATGCTGTGTTCTGGTTTTTATTCATCCCTCCGCCCTCATCCCTTAAGAATCCCTCATCCCTTAAAGGCTATGCGCCATACGCTTTCAATTCTAGTGGCCGATCAACCGGGCGAGTTGTCGCGGATCGTGGGGCTGTTCAGCTCACGCGGCTTTAATATCGAGACGATAGCGGTTGGCAAAACGCTCGACCCGCAGTGGTCGTTGGTCACGATTGTGACGCGCGGCGATGACCGGACTATCGAGCAGATCGTGAAGCAGTGCCAACGGCTGGCGCGTGTGCGCGAGGTGCAGGACGTGACGACACGGCCACACATCGAGCGCGAGATGGCGCTGATTGATGTGGATGCGCCGCCGGGCGCCGGGCGCCAGGAAGTGCTTAGCCTCCTGAGCGTATTCCGCGGAAAAGTGGTTGACATCTCGCACACGCGGATGATCGTCGAAGCGTCGGGCAACAAAGAGAAGGTTGAGGCGATCATCGAACTGCTGAGGCCGATTGGCATTCGCTCCGTCACGCGAACCGGCTGCATCGCGATCAACCGCTTGTCCGCGACGGATGCGACGGATGCGACGGACGCACCCCTCGAAGACACAGAGCAGCATGTCCTCGCCTTCACGAAAAACGAGTAAGATGGGTGGTGACGATAATGAACTCCGGTGATTAACTCCAACTACGGATTCCGGTGATACTATTGCCGGCGACTCAAATTACACACTAAAAGGATTCAACAGATGAAGGTTTACTACGATAAAGACGCGAACCTTGGCGCCCTACGCGAAAAGCGGATCGCCATCATTGGCTACGGCAGTCAGGGATTTGCGCAGGCGAATAACCTGCGTGATTCCGGCTGCCAGGTCACCGTCGGCCTCCGTCACGATAGTGCCTCGCGCGTGAAGGCCGAGCAGGCCGGACTCGCGACGCTGCCGGTCGCGCAGGCGGCGGCGGAAGCGGACGTGGTGATGATGCTGGTCCCCGACGAAGTCGCGGCGGACGTGTACGCCAAGGATGTCGCCGAGTCGATGCTGCCGGGCAAGTATCTCGGCTTCTCGCATGGCTTCTCGATTCACTTCGGCTTCATCAAGCCGCCACCGGAGGTGAGCGTCTTCATGGTCGCACCGAAGGGGCCGGGCCATCTGGTGCGCCACGAATACACGCGCGGTGCAGGCGTGCCGTGCCTGCTCGCAGTCCATCAAGACCCGAACGGCGATGCGAAACAGACCGGCCTGGCTTATGCTTCGGCAATTGGTGGAGGCCGCGCCGGGGTGATCGAAACCAGTTTCCGCGAAGAGACCGAGACCGACCTGTTTGGCGAGCAGGCGGTGTTATGCGGGGGATTGACAGCGCTCATCAAAGCCGGCTTCGAAACGCTGGTCGAAGCTGGCTACGCGCCGGAGATGGCCTACTTCGAGTGCCTTCACGAAATGAAGCTAATTGTCGATCTGCTGTACGAGGGCGGCATCTCGGAAATGCGCTACTCGATCTCCAACACGGCGCAGTACGGCGACATGACGCGCGGCCCCGTGGTGATTAACGACGAGACGAAGCAGCGGATGAAGGGGCTGCTGGCCGAGATTCAATCGGGAGCGTTCGCCAACGAGTGGATGAAGGAGAATCGCAACGGCAAGCAGCGGTTCCGCCAACTCGAGGCTGAGACGCGCGATCACCGCATCGAAAAAGTCGGCGCTGGCTTGCGCGCGATGATGCCGTGGCTGGCCGCCAACAAGCTGGTTGACAAAGCGACGAACTGATGTCGCAGACGACGACATAAAAGTATGGACGAGAGTGGGCACGCCGCCAGCGATGCGCGAAGGCGCTTAGCAAAAGCGCGCCGCGTCGTCATTAAACTCGGGACCAGCGTGGTGACGGGGACGAACGCCGCGCTGCACACAGACAATCTGACACTGCTGGCGGGCTCCGTCACGACGCTGAAAAGGGAAGGGCGTCAGGTAGTCCTCGTTTCTTCGGGCGCGGTCGGGTTTGGCGCGACACGGCTTGGATTAAACCGCGCGCGGTTGAGCGACGTGGTGGTGCGACAGGCGTGCGCCGCCGTCGGTCAGAGTCTGCTGATGCACGCCTACGAACAACTGTTCAGGCCCGGCGACGTGAAGATCGCGCAGGTGCTGTTAACCGAGGACGATTTCACAGACCGTCGTCGCTATTCGGCGCTCCGACAGACAATGGAGAAACTACTGAAACTCGGTGTGCTTCCAATCGTCAACGAGAATGATACGGTGTCGACCGCCGAGCTTGAGTATTTAGAGGGCGGGCAGGGCCGAGTCTTTAGTGACAACGACCGTCTGGCGGCGCTCGTG
>JACDEG010000606.1 GCA_013816505.1 Pyrinomonadaceae bacterium
GGGTAAGGATGGAGTGTGGCATATGTTTGGGATCACACATGCCGAACCCGCGAAGCCGCTCGATGAAAAACAGTTCGCCCACGCGACGGCGTCGAGCCTGACGCAAACTCCATGGCAGAAGTTGCCTTTCGCCCTCAGCGCAGACGCAACGCGACAAGAGACAATTCTGTGGGCGCCTTATGTGATTTTCCACCACAACACCTACTACATGTTCTATGTGGCCGGCGGTTCTGACAACACGAAATACAAGATTCACCTTGCCACGTCCGCGGACTTGAAGACGTGGACGCGCCACCCGAAGAACCCGATGGTCGTTGACGGTTTTGACGCGAGGGACCCGTTTATTTTGAGAGTCGGAGGCAGATGGATTATGTACTACACTGCGAACAGGGCCCCGGCGGGTGGTAATCACGTTGTGGCATACCGGACGAGTAAGGACTTGGTCAACTGGGGTGAGAGAAAGATCGCTTTTACCGACCCGACGGTCGGAACTTTTGGCGGACCCACAGAGTCGCCGTTTGTCGTGCGTCGCGGCGACTTCTATTACCTGTTCATCGGACCGCGGGGCGGCTATGTTGGCACGGACGTTTTTCGAAGCAAAGACCCCTTACATTGGAATCTGGCAGACAAGGTCGGGCACATCAACTCGCATGCCGCGGAAGTAGTGCGCGACGTTAACGGTCGCTGGTACGTGAGCCACTCAGGTTGGGGCCAAGGGGGGTTGTACTTAGCTCCTCTGATGTGGAACGACGGTCTGGATAATGCCGCCACGTCGCTGCCAATTCCAAAGTAAATGCGCCGTCGCTTGAACAGCATTCATAGAGCGAGCCGGTTTGGTTTATGTCTTACATTCTTGAAGCGGGCAACAATGCTAACCCGTAATCAATTCAGCCTCTGAAACCGAAGGAACTAAGGAGTTAATTGATGAAGCAGCGAATCGCTCTTTTCTGGCCGGGAGACGCGCGGCCTACTCCTAACGAATTGGCGTTGCCCAATATCACCGAGGCGACCACACAGCTCGAACGGGCGCTCAAGAAGCTCGGACGCGAATCGTACCTGATCGAAGGGTACTTGACCAAACCGCACGAAGCGATTGAAAAGCTCGGGCCGGTTGACGATCCCATGATCGGCGTCTGCGTACATTGGTTCTACGCCCCACATACGACCGATGGCGTCGTCGGCAAAGAAAATCCGCTGCTGCTTGCCAGCAACTTTGCCGGACAGTGGCCCGGTCTCGTCGGACTGTTGAACACCGGTGCGAGCTTGGAAAGCCTCGACCGACCGTTCTCCCGCGTCTGGACGGAGGCCGGAGACTGGAGCGCGGACGAGCATTTCATGGAGCGACTTGCGAAGTGGTGCTCAACCGGGCGGATCGCGTATCCAGAAGATGAACTTGCCTTTCACGCTCCCGTCTCCGAAGCGGCGGCGAAGATCGCGAGCGACGTGGCCGAAGAGATTCGGCGGCGGCGAATTCTTATCCTGATGCTCGGCGACACTTCGATGGGCATGATCAATGGCTACTTTGGGCCCCGGCTGTTGAACCGTTACGGCTTCACCGAGCACAAGATAGATCAAGCATGGATCATTGATCGTGGCCGCTCGCTCGACGCGCGGCGCATTGATGAGGCATTCGCGTTCGTCAAGCAGAGCGGAGTTACTTTCCACTGGAAGGAGCAGGGAGCCGCGGACTTCGACGAGAACGCGACGCGCGAGCAACTGCGTGACTACCTCGTTGTGCTCGACATGATTGGCGAATACAAAGCGGATTGTCTCGGCTGGCAGTACCAACTCGGACTCATCCCCTTGCGCCCGCCGTCTGATTTCGCCGAAGGATTGTTCAACTCCGTCTGCCGACCCGAATCGAACGGCGACACCATCGCCTGTGCGACGGAGGCTGATCAGGGCAACGTCGTGCCGATGGAGATGATGAAGCGGCTGCTCAAAGCCAAAGGGCTACACCAAGCGGTGATGTTCCATGACGTGCGCTGGGGTGCCCAACACGACGGCAGATTCTTGTGGGTACTCTTGAACTCCGGCTCCTGCGGCGCTTACGCTTTCAACCACAACCCCGACACGCTCGAAGGCGTTCACTCTTACCGTCAACCTTCAGCTTACTTTCCAACACCCGGAGGTACTTTCACCGGCGAGAGTCTGGCTGGCGAGATGACGTGGGCGCGTTCTTACATCAGAGCGGGTGTGCTCTGGATGGACATCGGTCGCGGCGAGGTCGTCAAATTACCGCCGACCATTCGTGATGCATGGTGGGAAGGGACGACCAGACAATGGCCCTTCATGGCGGCGGACTTAGGAATTTCGCAAGAAACCTTGATGGCCCACTACCTCTCGAATCATATTGCTGTGGCTTACGGCGACATCTTCGAGGAGATGGCCGCTCTGTCTCAAGAATTGGGTTTTCGGGTGCGGATCATGCAGAAGAGAAATCTCTGAACCGAAGAGAGTTGCTCCTTGCGAACTTCTCTGCATGGAATCCATTGGCTACCAAGATGGCGTGAGATGCTCTTGAAAGGCGCTGATAGTGGAATCTACTCAGTCAGTCGCACAGTTCTTTGCCACACTTTTTTGTGGCTTATTTACAGGTGCGGCGCTCTATATCAATCTCGTTGAGCATCCAGCGAGGATAGAGTGCGGAGTTGAGTTAGCGGCAACAGAGTTCGCACCGAGCTATCGAAGGGCAACATATTTGCAGGCGTCCTTAGCCGCGCTCGGGTTTGTCTGCTCTGTCGTAGCTTGGCTCGCCGGGGCAACTGTTTCCTGGATCATCGGCGGCGTTTTGCTGGGTTCAGTTATCCCGTTTACACTAGTCGTGATGTTCCCCACGAATAAGCAGTTGATTGACCCATCATTGGACAGAGGATCGGAGAAAGCTGCTCAGCTTCTATCACGTTGGGGCAGGTTGCATTGGGTGCGGAGCGGCGTGAGTTTTGCTGCGATTGTGATCTTTTTATATGCACTTGTGGTTGGCTGAAAGGATATTCTGGAGGCCGCGAATCGAAGCTTAGATCACATGGAAAAGGTCAAAAGGAGGACTTGCCGATCATGAGGTTGAAAGTTTTTATCATGTTGGGGCTGCTGCTCTGTGCTCCCTTGTCCGGGCCGGCGCAAGAGGGTTCGCACGACGGGCTGACCAATAATCTGAGCAACCTGTATCGTGTCTCTAACGCGAAGACGCGCTCCATCAGCCCGGAGAACTTCACCGGTGAGAAGGGGAAGGGCGGGATGGCGACCGAGGGAGTCGCTGCTCATGAGGCCCGCGATCTGGGGCAAGGTTGGAAAGTCAACCCCTTCGTCATCATCGAGCCGGGGAAGACTTTCACGCTCGCCGAGATCAACGGCCAGGGAGCGATCCAGCACATCTGGATGACCCCGACCGGCAACTGGCGCTACTCGATCATCAGGATGTACTGGGACGACGAGAAAGAGCCTTCCGTGGAAGCACCCGTGGGCGACTTCTTCGCGATGGGCTGGGGCAAGTACGCCCCGATCACCTCCCTCCCGGTCGTCGTCAATCCGGGGAGCGCGTTCAACTCCTACTGGCCCATGCCCTTCAGAAAGAAGGCCCGGATCACAATGGAGAATTTCGACGAAAAGCCGATGAGGCTTTACTATCAGATCAATT
>JACDEG010000149.1 GCA_013816505.1 Pyrinomonadaceae bacterium
GGTTCCGCTCGCTCATCATCCCGTGCGAGTTAAGCAGCGTCCCGTCAAGGTCGAGCGCAATCAGGCGTATCGGCATCCGAAGCGTGTCCCCATCCTTTCCGTCTGACCCTGCGAGACAGAACACAACTCTCCGGCGGTGGTCTGCTATCGTGTTAAGTTGACGGTTGTTATGAACCAAAGAACATAAACCAGAAGATTCGAAAACGCCAGTCACCGGCCACGCCAAAAAAAAAGCCCGCCCGCCGTTTCTAAAATTTGGAAATCAGAATCCATTTGGAGTATAAACAAACCAAAGTTTCATTAGTTATGGTCTGCATGGTCTGCGCTTTGACACGCTAAGGCGCGCTGCTTCCTCCGAAGCTATGGAGGTCGCTTCGCTTATGTACCAGGCTCGTTTCTCGATGCCCACTAGAGAGGATTCGTGTTTTATGAAGAAAATTCTCTTTGCGTTTGCTGCGGCAATCGCCCTCACGGCTTTGTCGGTACCGGTCAAGGCCGACATTCTGGTGTTCACCACGACGCTGTCCGGCGCAAACGAGGTGCCGGCAGTTAATTCTCCCGGTACTGGCAACGCAGTAGTAACCGTGGACGGTAATACCATGACCGTCAGTGCCACCTTCAGCGGCTTGCTCACGACTACGGCTACCGGCTTGCCTAGCGCCACGACCGCTGCGCACATCCACTGCTGCACACCGCCGGGGGCAAATGCTGGGGTCGCCACGGCTGTCCCGTCATTCCCGGGCTTTCCACTCGGCGTCACATCCGGTACCTTCTTCAACACTTTTGACCTGACTCTTGCTTCCACATATAACCCCGCCTTTGTAACCGCCCAAGGCGGAACAGTGGCTGGAGCGCAAGCAGCCTTCCTCGCCGGCTTACAGGGTGGGCAGACCTATTTCAACATCCACACTACAGCATTCGGGGGCGGCGAGATTCGTGGGCAGCTTCAGGCCGTGCCCGAGCCGGCGACGATGATCCTGCTTGGTACCGGCCTCGCCGCAGTTGCCGGACGCAAGCTTCGACGCCGCCGCCGCGAATAAGCACGAGACGAGTATCTGAACCGAAGGCCCGTTAACGGTGCAGCGTTGCGGTACGCCACAACCTTAACGGTTAAGCATTCATTGCCGCGCGATTTAACACTTACCGCCAATGATCAGTATTAAGTCGCGCGGCAATCACCATCGTGGCTGACATCTACCAGGGCTTAATCCACTAGGCCCGTTTTGATTTCGCTCCATCTTGATCGTCGAATAATACGGTCACGTCAGCGAAGTAACTTGCGCGCCATGATGCGGCACGACGCCAACATTCAATCACAGGGAAAGGATCACAATGATGCGCTTACGCAGAACGCTGCTCGCAGCTTTGACCTTAATCGTCATCGGCCTCGGAACCGTGCGGGCCGACACACTGATTTACACCGGAACGACGACCGGTGGGCCGACCTTTAACCGCCCGCTTGAGGATGGCTCCGGGCTTACCGGAATCGGAACAGCCGTGCCTTACAGCGTCCTTCAATTCTCCGTCACCGCAGCCAGCTCTTACAGCTTTGTGAGCACGCCAACAACCGCTCTCTACGACAACTTCCTGATCCTCTATCAGAATGCCTTCAACCCGGCAGCACCGTTGGCTAACTTTGTGATTGCCGACGACGACACGGGCGGTATCGGCGTCTCCTCGGCGTTCACCACTCCATTGACAGTGGGCACAAACTATTTTTTGGTCACGACTGGGTTCAATAACCAGGACTTCGGTAACTTCACTAACTCGATTACAGGCCCGGGCAGCTTCATCACGGGCGGCGGCGCCCCGATCCCTGAACCGGCGACGATGATCCTGCTCGGCACGGGCCTCGCGGCAGTCGCCGGACGCAGGCTTCGACGCCACCCAAGCGTTTAACCTTACATCACCATCCAGCTTGAAAGCCGGGCGACGGTCTGTTCCGTCGCCCGGCTTTTTTTGCGTAAAAAATCGCTCTAAAAACCACGCGCCGAATCGGGGACGGGGCGCAGTAGGATCACTCCACCTGAGCGAAACATCTCGGCTTCGCCTTCGGGCTTGTGTGAGCGCCAAAGGAGGCCACACCTTCGCCTTCACTACTCACTCAAACGTGACAGGTGACAGGTGACAAGAAAGAGTTAAGGCACGTGAGTGTTTCCGCGCGGAACTACAGTGTTTTGGGTCAAGATTCTGGCTGACAGGACGAGTCCGGTGCGGCACCGAATGCAAACTGTCCTGTCACCTGTCACGATTTACCTGTCACGGCTGAGTACTCAGCAGAAAGCTGATTGATGACCTGTGTTGCTGATAAAATCGGCGCGGCCACGCGGTTTTAACTTCAATCAAAGGATGCTAGAAACGAATGAACGTTACTCACTTGGAATGCGCGGCGTGCGGTCTGCGTCACGAGGCACAACGCTTGCACAACCTGTGCGCGAAATGTGGTAAGCCGCTGCTGGTGCGCTACGACCTGCGACGCGCCGGCGAGACTTTGACAAAAGAAGCGTTGCACACGCGACCCGCTTCAATGTGGCGCTATCGAGAAGTGTTGCCGGTCGAGAGTGACGACCACGTCGTCACTCTCGGCGAAGGGTGGACGCCGCTCCTTGGCGTATCGCGTCTGGGTGCGCGGGTCGGGGTCGGCGAACTGTACGTCAAAGACGAATCGCAGAACCCGACGCAGAGCTTCAAGGCGCGCGGCATGGCGGCGGCGGTGTCGATGGCGAAGGAGTTGGGCGCGACGCGGTTGGCCGTCCCGTCGGCGGGAAACGCGGCGGGCGCGCTCGCGGCCTATGCCGCCCGCGCCGGCCTTGAGGCGTTCATCTTCATGCCGTGCGACACGCCGCGCGCCAACATCATCGAGTGTCGAGAGACGGGCGCGCACGTCACGCTGATCGACGGCCTGATTACCGACTGCGGCGCGGAGGTCGGGCGGCGCAAAGAGGCCGAAGGGTGGTTTGATGTTTCGACTTTGAAAGAGCCGTACCGCGTCGAGGGGAAGAAGACGCTGGGGTACGAACTGGCCGAGCAACTCGACTGGGTGTTGCCAGATGCCATCATCTACCCGACCGGCGGCGGCACCGGGCTGATCGGGATGTGGAAAGCGTTCGACGAGATGGAGGAGTTGGGATGGATCGACTCGAAGCGACCGCGCATGGTCTCGGTGCAGGCGTCCGGGTGCGCGCCCATCGTCCGCGCGTTCGCGGAAGGGAAGCGGTTCGCCGATGAATTCCCGAACGCAGCGACAACAGCTTCGGGTCTGCGCGTGCCGCGTGCGATTGGCGACTTCCTGATCCTCGACGCGATTCGCGCGTCGCGCGGCGCGGCCCTCGCCGTGACCGACGACGAAATGATCGCTGCGACGCGCGAGATCGGCGCCGCGGAGGGCCTGTTCGTTGCTCCCGAAGGCGCGGCCTGCCTGCCCGCGTTGCGTCAACTCGTAGCCAATGGCGACATCAAAGGAAGCGAGCGCGTGGTGCTCTTCAACACTGGCGCGGGCGTCAAGTATCTTGAAAGTTACGGCGGGTAAGTAGGAAGGCAAAAGTAAAAAGGTCAAAGGCAAAAGTGAAAGCCAGTCACGACGGTGCTTTCATTCAACTCACGCACCGATCAACTTTTGCGCGAGGTGCTTACGATGACAGCAAATGCGCGAAGCAAAGCAGACGCGAGTCAGACGTCAGTTGAGTCAGACAAAAGCAGTAAGTGCTGAAGATAAATATTGGAGAGGTGGAAATTAAATTGATTAAGCGAACTGAAGTTCGGCGGTCGATTAGTCGTCAACGCTTCCACGCGATGGCGACGACGGTAATCACGAGCGTTTCTATTTTTATTCTGATGTGCGGCGCGCTGCCGGACGTGGCCGTTGGCCAGGGCTTGAAGAGTTCGCCCGCAGTTGCGACAGAGGTTTCGACCGCAGCCAAGACAGATCGAGTGCGCTTCGACACCTTGCGCGAAGAGGGGTTCGATGCGCTGTACAACCTCGACTATGAAGGCGCGCGACGTCGCTTCAGAGAATTGACGCGCTTGTTCCCCGATCACCCGGCTGGGCCGCAGTATCTGGCCGCGAGTCTGTGGGTGCAGACGCTGAACGAATCGCGCCGGTTGCAGGCGTCGCTTTACAACACCGAGTCGTTCTACGCGAAGACCGAAGAGAAGACCGACCCGAAACTCGTCGCGCAGTTCCGCGAACTGACGCGGCAGGCTAAACACCTTGCCGAGGAACGCATCCGACGCGACCCGAAAGATGCGGAGGCTCTCTACTTTCTCGGTGCGGCGGAGGCCTTGAAGGCGGCGTTCGCCGCCGCCGTCGAGAGAAGTTTTCTGTCGGCGTTGCGCGACGGGCAGAACTCGGTCGAGCGCCACCGCGAAGTCATCAAGCTCGACCCGACCTTCCACGACGCCGAGGTCAGCATCGGGACGTACGATTACGTTGCCGGGACGTTGCCGTTGCCGGTCAAAATTCTGGCGACCGTCAGCGGCGTGCGCGGCTCAAGAAAGCGCGGACTCGAGACGCTCGAACGGGTCGCGCGGAAAGGGCGTTGGGCGCGCGACGACGCGCGTGTGCTGCTGCTCGGACTGTTCAAACGCGAGCGGCGGTTCGCCGAAGCGCTGGTGCTGGCGCGCGAGTTGGCCGCCAAATACCCACGCAACTACCTCTTCAAACTCGAAGCGGCGGACGCGCTTGTCGCGCAAGCCGCCGTCGACCGTCAGACCAATCCCGCCGCTGTCGCGTCTGCCGAGCGCGAAGCGTTCGCCGTTTTCGACGCGCTATTGCAACCCGAACGCTCCGCCAAATCGCGAGATTCGACCGCGCCGTTTGCGCCGCCGCGTCCGCTTGATTTGATCCACTTCAGCTACGGTGAATCGTTGTTCACCGCCGGCCAGGCCGAGCGCGCCGCGAAAGAGTTTCTCGCCGCCGCGACGGTCGCCGGAGCCGAGCCGGGATTAGCAACGATAGCCCGCCTGCGCGCCGCTCAGTCGCTCGACGTAGCTGGCAAAAGGAAAGAAGCGCTGGTGCATTATGCCGCGGTGCTGACCCGCCCGAACGTCTACGACTCGCACCAAGAGGCCAAGCGGGGCCTGCGCGAGATGTACCATAGGCCAGGGCTGGCGACCGTGTCATCTGGCGGCGTCAGTAAAGCAAGTGGCGGCGGCGATGAGGCAGGCCGGGGCAGCGCCGGTAAACAGTGACGCGCGGGGCGCCTCACTGAGTCATGTAGCTCGCGGCGGCGCGCAGCATTTTAGTGTGGTCGGAGTTCAACTCGAACTCGGTCAAGCCAAGTTTCACTGAGACCTTTTTGGCGTAGGCGATCTGCGTAAAAGTCTCGTAGGGGACGACCGCCGTCATCGACTCGATGAATACTCCGTCGCCGGACTGCACCGTGCGCACAGTCTCGCCGAGCGCGAAGCGGCGGCCGTCCGCCACAATCGTCAGCTTGCGCGCACTCTCGTAGCGGTTCCCGCCTTCGACCGACAGCGAGACGAAGACCAACGCCACCTCATTCGGTTTAGCAATGACCCGCCCGTGGTGAACCGACACCGCGCCCAGACGCAACTCTTCACGCTTCCTTGAAATGATGATCATCGGTTGGAGCATGACCTTCGTCGTGTCGCTCGATTGATCGTAAGCGGTCGTGATCTCACCCGGTTTGGCGGCTTCCTGAGCGGGACACGCGGCGACGACGGTTGCGAAGACACAGGCCCACAGCAACGCCACCGGTCGAAGGAATGGCGCGGTCTTTTTTCGTCGATCATTCATGCACAGATTATGACTCATCATGAGCGCGAGGGCCGAAGGAAAATCTATGGCCGCTTCGCCGCCGGGTGACCGCTTTCGCTCCGCGGATTGCTGTGCCCGTGGTTGCACTCGCGCTTGACCGCGCCCGTCCGCCCGGCGTACAAGTTCGCGTATGGATAACCCACTCGCGCCGGGCGGCGTGCGGCTTCCACCGGCGGTCGAGACCGTCAATCTGGTGAGGCGTTTCGGCGACTTTACGGCGGTCGACCACGTCAACCTGCGCGTCGAGCGCGGTCAGTTTTTCGGATTCCTCGGCCCGAACGGGGCAGGCAAATCGACGACCATCAAGATGCTCACCGGGTTGCTCGCGCCGACCAGCGGAGAGATCCGCGTGCTCGACCGCGACCTCGCCGCCGAGCCGCTCGAAGTGAAGCGGCGCATCGGGGTTGTGCCCGAAGACTTGAATTTGTTCGAGCGTCTGACGGGCGCCGAGATGCTCGCCTTCACGGGGCGCATGTATGGCCTCGCGCGCGCCGAAATTGCTGAACGAGCGAGCGAGTTGCTCGCGCTGATGGAACTCGACGGCGAGCCGAAGAAGCTCATCGTCGAGTACTCGCACGGGATGAAGAAGAAGCTGTCGCTCGCGTGCGCGCTGATCCATCGCCCGGAGGTGCTCTTTCTCGACGAACCGTTCGAGGGCGTCGACGCCATCGCCTCGCGCACACTGAAAGATTTGTTCTCGAAATTGACCGCGCGCGGGGTGACGGTCTTTCTCACGTCGCACGTGCTTGAGATCGTTGAACGCCTGTGTACTGACATCGCGATTATCAGCGGGGGTCGCCTTGTCGCCGCCGGCCCGCTCGATGAACTGCGGCGCGGCGTCACCATTGATGTTGAGGGCCAAACGTCGAGTGTCCCGCTACCGCTCGAAGATTATTTCATCCAGGTCATTGGCGGCGCGCGTACCACCGGCGACGACGTACTGCGGTGGCTCGGCTAGTGTTAACGGGCGAGTCGAGGATGGCGCGGTTACTTTGACATTTGCTTGAGGCTTGTCGCGACGGAGTGCGAGAGGGCGCGGAAGATGTGAAGGGAACGCATCGTCAATAAAGGTGAAAAGCTCGGAAGATACCGAGGCGTCCTCGGCGGTGACATTCGTTTTGGTTGCAGTCCTCGACTGACCGCCGTCCGGAACGTGATCTCTCCATCACAATCGTCTTCGACAAGGAGCCGGCCAAGTAAAAAAATCCGAGGCGCGAAGAGGATGATCGGAAGTACACAATCCTTTTCGCACCTCGGATTCGTTTTCGTGGAACCGGAATCCGCCCGGCTATCGTCCGCTGCTTACGGCACCTCAATCATCAATTCGCGGGCGAACGTGAAGTTCGGACGTTTGCGCCCCTTCATGTACTTCGCGGCGGTCTGCGACAGCGAGGTAATCAGAATCGGCAGCGCGATGGTGGCGTCGCAGTTGACATAGGCGGTGCTGGCGCCGCGCGACAGCTTGCCGAAGATAATTGACTCGTCGTTGCTGGTCGCGCTGGAGCGTCCAACGGGGTGCGGCATGTCGGTGGAAATCTGAATCGCATACTTGTGGCCGCGCGCTGGCGTCTTGACAATGTTGGTCGCGACCTCCATCTGCTGGATGAACGAGCGGGATGAGCCGCCGCCGATATTGATCACGCCGGTGACGCGCGCGCGCGCCGCGACCTGCGTCATGTCGAGCACGTCCTGCACAACGTCGAAGGTGAAGTTGTTCTTCTTCTCGAAGCGCGATGCGGCGATGCCGAGCGTAATCGCACTGTCGGCAATGGTCGGGCAGAAGATGGGGACGCGCGACTTGTAGGCGGACGTGAGCACGCCGTCCTCGGTTGCTATCTCGGCGAGTTCGCGCCCCAGCAGGTGCAGGAATTCGCGCGTCGAGTAGGGGCGCGTCTGGTCGAGTTGGTTGGTAAAGCCGCCGACCCACTCGTTGGCTTCGTGATACTCCTCTTCGCTCGCCAGCACGTCCCACATCCGCCCGATCTGCGCCGATTCAAGCTCGGCGTCGGTCATACTCGGATGCGCTTGAAAGTGCTGACGCCCGAGTGTCTCGTGAAGGTCGTGAAAGAGCAGCGACCCGGAGAGCACCAGCACGTCGATGAAGCGGTTCTTGATGACGTAGGCGAGCAGGCGGCGCATCCCCGCCGGGATCAGCGCCCCGGAGGCGGCGACGATGATCGTCGTGTTGTCGCCGAGCATGTCGAGCCAGATGCGGTGCGCTTCGGCCAGTTGCCGCGCGCCGAAGCCCGCGCCTTCCATCTTCTCTAACAGCCCGGCAATCGAGCGGTCACGATCAACCTGCACTGGCCTCACCGGCACCGTCAGATACTTCGAAGGTCTGGGTTTGCGTTGGGTTACCATAAGGGTTTGCTCTGATCCTTTTCAGGCATGCGGCGGGTGGTCTTGGTGAGAGGTGAACCACCCCCGCCGCATGGCCGGTTACGACTGACGAGGAATGCTAATCACGACGCCGCTTGGTGGTGGATACGTCGCCGTTAACTGACAAGTAGGTGTAGGCGTCAATACGCGATTCGTAGTACTCGACGATCCGAGCGCCTTCGGCCTCGGTCATATCACCGCGTTTGACACGCAGCGCGACCTGGCGACGGAAGCCGTCGTGCAATTGGCTCCGGTCATAGCGCGCTCGCTCGAGGGCCTCGCCGATGGTCGTGCCGCGCACCACTTTCTTAATCAGGTAGCCGTCCTCGTCGATGTGGATATGGGCTTCGTTCGGCGCGCCGAAGAGGTTGTGGTTGTTACCCATTACCTCTTGGTACGCGCCGACCATCATGAACGCGATGTAGTACGGCTCGTCCTTTGTCAGGGAGTGCAGTTCGAGCACCTGCTTGACATCGTGCAGATCGACGAACTTGTCGACCACGCCGTCGGAGTCGCAGGTGATGTCGCACAGCGTCGCGTACTCGGTCGGCGGCTTGTTCAGCCGGTGAATCGGGACGATAGGGAACAGTTGGTCGATTGCCCAGTGATCGGGCACCGAGCGGAAGACCGAAAAGTTAGTCAGGTATTTGGCGCGTAACAAGCGACGCAACTCAGTGAACTCTTCGGAGACGTATTCGGATTGCTGCGCGTACTTGTCGGCGCGCTCGCATACGTCCCAGAACAGCACCTCGCCCTTCGCGCGGTCTTCGAGCGAGATCAGGCCAAGGTTGAAGAGCGTGAACAATTCGTCGCGATGCTCCAGCGCATCATGATAATACTCTCGGTAGTTTTTGACCGAGATCGTTTCACGCAGGTCACCCAACTCGACGACCACGGTCGGATCGTCCTCGCTAATCTCAATCGGCGTGATGTCTTCGACGACGGTCTCGACCTCGTCAAGGACATTGGTGACCAGAATCGCGTGGTACGCGGAAAGATACCGACCCGATTCCTGGATGATCGTCGGGTGCGGCACGTTCTCGTCGTCGCACACCTGCTTGATCGTGTACACCACGTCGTTGGCGAATTCCTGCGCGGTGTAGTTGGCCGACGAGTCGAACGCCGTCTTCGACCCATCGTAGTCAACCGCCATCCCGCCGCCCACATCGAGCAGGTCAATCGGGATTTTCATTTGATAGATTTTCGCGTAGACGCGTGCCGCCTCTTTCATCGCGTTCTTGATGCGCTTGATGTCGGTCAGTTGCGACCCGATGTGAAAGTGCAGCAGGCGCAGCATCGAGATGCGGTCGGCCTCGTGAAGCCGGCGGATGACTTCGAGAATCTCGGTCGTGGTCAGCCCGAACTTGGCCGCTTCGCCGCCCGACTTTTCCCAGCGCCCGGAGCCTTTCGAGTAAAGCTTGACGCGGATGCCGACCATCGGCAGTACGTCGCCTTCCTCGAAACGCTCGGCGATGCGCAGGATCGAGTCAAGCTCGCTTAACTTCTCGATGACGATCACGACGCGCTTGCCGGAGCGCGCGCCGCCGTAAGCCAGCTCGATGAATTCCTCGTCCTTGAAACCGTTCAGCACCAGCAGACTGTCGGGCGCCTGGTCGAACGCGAGCGCGCCGTAGAGTTCGGCCTTCGACCCGGCTTCGAGGCCGAAGTCGTAGCGCGACCCTTCGCGCAGATACTCTTCGACCACGGCGCGGTTCTGATTGACCTTCATCGGGTAGACGCACATATGCGCGCCCTGGTATTCGTATTCGCGGATTGAGTTGCGGAAAGCGCGCTGGAGCTTGCGCACCTGCGCGGCGACGAGTTGTGGGAAGCGGAGCAGCACCGGGGTCGAGATGCCGCGCCGGTGGAGGTCTTCGATAATCTCTTTGAGGTCCGCCGAGCGCCCTTCGGACTCGGACGGGTGGACGATCAGATTGCCTTTCCGGTTGATACCAAAGTAGCCGGCCCCCCAATTTTCAATGCCGTAGGTTTCGAGCGTCTGTTCAATGGCCGTCGTCAACTTCGGTTCTCCTGCCTCCCTCGTGTCCGTGTCACCGCCGCCACGTCAAATGCGCGGTGAATACCGCTAGTGTTGCACTAAATGTCAGTGGAAAATTAGAAATAAGAAAACTTTATGACCCGCAATGTAACAGAAAAAATGGGGTGGGTCAAAAACTATTTTTCCCGCCCTGGCGGCCCGCGCGTGCGGTTAAGCCGTCGCCGCAGAAAGGTTTAGCGGGAATTCAGGAGCGCGCTTGAGGCGGGGGCGCCACCTCGGCGTGAAGCCCGAACCTTGACAGTCGCGGGCACCGGAATATAATCCGAGGCTGCTACGATGGCCCTTGCGATTGATGGCTCCCGCGCAAAATATAGACCCACACATCTGCCTGTTGCCTGTCCGAACTGAAGGCGGCAAAACTATTGACCACTCCCAAACTTTTTTAGGAGATACTCAGGAGACACTATGGACGCTAAAACGGCTCTCAAGTATGCCGAAGACCAAGGGGCGAACTTTCTCTCGATACGTTTCACCGACTTGATCGGTGCCTGGCATCATTTAACTTACCCGATCCACGAATTGTCGGAAGGCTCGTTTGAGGACGGCTTCGGTTTCGACGCTTCCTCGCTGCGCGGCTGGGCGTCGATTCACGAGTCGGACATGCTCTTAGTCCCCGACCCGGTGCGGATGTGGATGGACCCGTTCTCCGAAGAACCGACGCTCTGCCTCATCGCCAAAGCCGTCGACCCGATCACGAAGGAAGGTTACGGACTCGACCCGCGCTCAGTCGCGCAACGCGCCGAAAGCTACGTCAAGTTCACAGGCATTGCCGACACCGCCTACTTCGGCCCCGAAGCCGAGTTCTTCGTTTTCGATTCGGTGAAGTTCCACAATGACCAGAACTCCTCCGGCTATTCCGTCGAGTCAGACGAGGCGCACTGGGCAAGTGGCCGCGCGGCGGATGAATTCAGCGGCGCCAACCTCGGCTACCGCATCCGCCCGAAGGAGGGCTATGTGCCGGTGCCGCCGACTGACAGTCTGAGCGATTTGCGCTCGGAGATTTCGATGATTCTCGAAAAGGTCGGGATCACGGTCGAGTGTCATCACCACGAGGTCGCGACCGCCGGCCAGTGCGAGATTGACTTCCGTTACAACACGCTGCTCGGCACCGCTGACAACCTCCAACTCTTTAAGTACGTCGTGCGCAACACCGCGTACCGGTACGGCAAAGCAGCGACGTTCATGCCGAAGCCGCTCTACGGCGACAACGGCAGTGGCATGCACTGTCACCAGTCGTTGTGGAAAGGCGAGAAGCCGCTGTTCGCCGGCGACGGTTATGCCGGACTATCAGAGACGGCGCGCTTCTACATCGGCGGCCTCTTAAAGCATGCGGCGGCGGTGGTCGCTTTCGCCGCGCCGACGACGAACAGCTACAAGCGGTTGGTGCCGGGGTTTGAGGCGCCGGTGAATCTGGCCTACTCGGCGCGGAACCGGTCGGCGGCGATTCGCATTCCGATGTTCTCGACCAATCCGAAATTGAAGCGCGTCGAGTTCAGACCGCCCGACCCGTCGTGCAATCCGTACCTGGCGTTCGCGGCGATGCTGATGGCAGGCCTCGACGGTGTGCAGAACCGGATCGATCCGGGCGAGCCGCTGGACAAGGACATCTACGACCTGAGTCCGGAGCAACTGAAGTCGGTGCCGTCTTTGCCGGGGTCTCTGGACGAGTCACTGGCGGCGCTGGAAGCGGATCACGAGTTTCTGTTGAAGGGCGACGTGTTCACGCCGCAGTTGATCGAACGGTGGGTGCAGTACAAGCGCGAACGCGAGATACAACCGCTCCGCATGCGCCCGCATCCGCTGGAGTTCGCCAACTACTTCGACATCTGAAGGATAGGGGTCAGGGGCCAGGGG